>JADFJZ010000136.1 GCA_022565195.1 Planctomycetota bacterium
GAGCTGCTCAAAGACCTGCGGCGGATGGGCAAGACCATCGTCATTAGTTCGCACATCCTGCACGAATTGGCCGAGTTGTGTACGACCATCGGGATCATCGAGCAGGGCGAGCTACTGTTCCACGGCTCGCTCGAGGAGGCCGTCCGCCGGGCCCGCATGGGAACGCGCGTGCATATCCGCGTGCTCGAACAACAGGACCTGGCCGCCCAGTTGCTCGAAAAGCAAGAGTCCGTCAAGAAGATCGAAATAAACAACGGCTACATCGTGGCCGAGCTGGACGACGACGTCCACGACTTCTCGCCGCTCGCGCAACTTCTGCTCGCCAACAAGTTCCGTATCAACGAGATCAAAGAAGAAGAAGTCAACCTCGAAACCGCGTTCATGCGGCTGACCAAGGGCATCGTGCAGTAGGTAGAGAAGGGAAGAGGGAACAGGGAAGAGGGAACAGGGAAGAGGGACGCAGTTGGCCAAACAACGGCAATCGACAAGAACCAATGGAATCCCTCGTGGTATTTCGTAATTCGTAATTCATAATTCGTAATTCCTTCATGGCCAATGATGCAATCAGCAATCTGGGGAAGTGGTTCTGGTACCTGGTGCCGGCCAATCCGATTCTGGTCCGCGTGGTGCAGGGCGGCAGCAAGCGCACGCGGCACGCCTGGTTCCGGTTCGGATACTTGCTGGTTCTCTTTGCCGTGCTTTTGCTGACCTACCTGACCTACAGCGGCGGGATGAGCGGGTCGCTCTCGGATGTAGCCAAGACGTCAACGCAGATCTTTCGATTGGTCGCCTATGCGCAACTTTTGATGATGTGCTTTCTGGCGCCCATCTTCACGGCGGGAGCAATCACGCAGGAAAGAGACTCCGAGACCTTCAATGTTCTGTTGACCACGCCGCTGTCCAACGCCCAGATCATTTTCGGCACACTGCTGAGCCGCCTGTTCTTTGTCATCGTGCTTTTGTTCTCGGGAATGCCGATCTTTTGCATCACCATGATCTACGGCGGAGTGACGTTCTCGCAAATCACGCTCAGCTTCGCCATCGCCGGCGCAACCGCCGTGGTCACCGGCTCGCTGGCCATCATGATGAGCATGATCCGCGTCGGCACGCGGCGAACGATCTTCTCATTTGTGATGGCGATCGGGCTCTATTTGCTGGTCGTCTTGGCGTTGGCGTTCTTTCGGGGCACGTGGGTTGCGGAAGCCGCCGCGCAAGCGGGCGGCACGCGGCAAATGAGCTGGCTGGCGCCGTTCCATCCGTACTTGTCTCTGGAGGTCGGCCTGAGCGAGGTGCCCGCGCCGTCGCTGGCCGATGTGGCCCACTATGGCTGGCCGGCCAAGCACCTGCTGGCCTATCCGCACGTGTCCTACGTCGTGATGACCCTGCTGTTGTCGCTGCTCATGGTCACGTTCAGCATGTTGTTCGTGCGCAGCGGCGCCAAGGAAGGCGAGCCCACGATCCTGAACAAATTGACCTCGCGCTTTCGCCGCAGGCCCGCCGACGCCGGCGAGCGCCGGAGGAAGCCGCACAAAGTGTGGGCCAACCCGCTGGCCTGGCGCGAAGCGACCACCAAGGCGTCGGCGGCTTCGTCCGTGGTCTCGCGCTACGGCATGTTGATCGGCGGGGCGGTCGTCTCCTTGGTGATTCTGCTCTATCTCATTAACGGCTGGCCGGTGATCCAGCCCGACGGCACCTCGGCCGCCTTCGTCGCGGCCGATGCGCGCAGATGGCTGATGTGGCTGGTGGCCGTCGAGGCCGTCCTCATCCTGCTGGTGGTCACCAACGCCGCAGCCACCTCGATGACCAAAGAACGCGAATCCAACACCATGGACATCCTGCTGACCACGCCGCTGACCAGCAACATGATCGTATGGGGCAAGCTGCGCGGTTTGATCGCCTTCGCCATGCCCATGTTGGCGGTGCCCGTGTTCAGTTTGCTCTTGTTCGTCGCGTACGACGCCTTCAAAGTGCTCCAGGTGCGCATGTCCCCCCCCGATTCGGCAGCCGCAATGGCGAACCTCGAATCGGTGATCAATTTCGAGGCCGTTGTGCTGCTGGCGATGGTGCTGCTGGTCAATACCGCGCTCGCCGCCGTCATCGGCTTGAACACGTCACTCAAGAGCAAGAAGTCGGTCAAGGCCGTCATCGTCGGCATCAGCATCGTCACGATTATCAACGCGCTGCTTTTTGTGATCGTCAACTCGATCGTGGAAAGCATCGGGAGCGGCGGTCCATTCCTCGCCCCCATTTCACCTTTTACAGCCGTCAAGGGGCTGATCAACGGCGTGGGCACGCGCGATTACGGTGGATACACCTTCACCGTTGGAGCGTCGGCGCGGATCCTGGCGGTATTCGGGGGCTGCATCGCCGTCGGCATTTACGCCATCATCGTGGCCGGCATGCACAAGGCGCTGGTCCGCAACTTCCACATGACCGTCCGCAAGCAAACCGCATCTTGAGCGGCGGGGCTTCAGACTTCAGGCGTCCGGCTTCGGGAAAGACCCATTTCACGAGTGCTGAAAAAACTCTCCGTGGCCTCTTCGTGATCCGGTATGATGTTCGGCGCCGGGACTAGACTTGATCTTTGCTTCTCATTCGTAACAGGAGGAGTCGGACAAATGAATCACCCCTTAATGCGGCTGATGACGGCCGCATCGACGATCTGGCTGGCTGTCGGGTGTGCGCCGACGGGGTTCAAGATCACGCCCATACCGGTGGATCGCACGCTGAAGGAGCAGGAACTGATGCGCGATCCCGGCTGGGTATCGGACAAGATCGCGCTGATCGACGTGGACGGCGTGATCGTGAACCGCCACTCGGGCCGGATGTTCAGCGAGGGTGAGCACCCTGTCTCGCTGTTGCTGGAGAAGTTGGCCGCCGCGCAGCGCGACCGGGCCGTCAAGGCCGTCGTCCTGCGGATCAACTCGCCGGGCGGATCGGTGACGGCCAGCGAGCTGATGCACGAGGAAATCACGCGCTTCAAGAAGACCGGCAAGCCGGTGGTCGCGATGATGATGGACGTCGCCGCCAGCGGCGGGTATTACATCGCCTGCGCGTGCGACGAAATCATCGCCTATCCCAGCACGGTGACCGGGAGCATCGGCGTGATCATGCAGACGGTTGATTTGTCGGGCACGCTGGCCAAGCTCGGCGTATCGACCGACGCCATCACCTCCGGCTCCCGAAAAGATGCCGGTTCACCGCTGCGGCCAATGAGCGCGGAAGATCGGGCGCTGTTTCAAGCGGTGATTGATGAAATGTTCCATCGGTTCGTAGACGTGGTCGATGAGGGGCGCCCGGATTTGTCGCGTGAGCGCATTCTGGAGTTGGCCGACGGCAGAATCTACACGGCCCGGCAGGCTCATGATGCCGGCTTGGTGGATCGCATCGGCAACCTGCGCGACGCAATCAAGCGCGCCAAGAAATTGGCGGGCATCGAGCGCGCCCGCGTGGTGACCTATCAGCGACCGCTTTCGTGGCACCCGAACATCTATGCGCAGGCACCGGGCACGCAAAGCAACGGCGTATCAATCAACTTGATAAACCTAAATTGGCCGTCGTGGTTACGACCGGGCGAAGTGCAGTTTATGTATCTGTGGTCGCCGGGCTAAGGGCGTGCCATGCCCGAATCGGCGCGCGCGACTTGCACGTCAAGCGAAGGTGCCGCGGCCCGGCTTTGGGCTGAGCCGACGCTCAACCAGCACCACAAACATCCCAAGACCAGTATCGCAGTGAGGACAATTCGATTCACCATCCGTGGTTTCCTCTCCAAGAAACGCTTGAACATCCATGCTCGTAAGGTCAGGCACTCTACTGGATATGAGGTAGATGTCAATGTCTAATCATATGAGATGAGGTTATAGGACCATCCGCCTGTCATATAATTTTCCGGACGCGTCGCCGTTGCGAATAAGACCTTTGGTGCCATTGGTTTCCGGTGACAGAATCAGACTTGATGGGCCGGCTTAGGCAGGTCCTTATCGGTGATGCGTTGTTGCTGCGATTGCTCGCCGTCGAACGTGAACAAGATCATGTCGTCGTCGATCCGGGCCTGCAAATGGACAGGCCGGGACCAAATGTTGAACAAGTTTCGCAGCGTTTCGGTGGCGAAGCGAATATCAAGATCGAATAAGTTGTGCTTGTGGGCGAGATACAGCTCGCCGCGGTTGGCGTAGTTGCCATCGACCACATAAATGTACGGCTGGCCGTGGTTCGTCAGCGAGTAGAGCAGTTGGGCTTTGATTTTGTCGAAGTCGCGGTTGACCACGACCATCCGGCCGGTGGCGGGATCCATGCGGTAGTGGTAAAGCCCGTAGCGCTCGACGAATTCCGGAGTCAGAAACTCATCGATGAAAGTCACGTCGTTGTGAATCCGCCGGACCTCGAAGATTTTCTCGCGTCCGGGTGACCCTTTCCCGACCACACGCTCGGGCACATTGACGTCCCGTCCCCAGTTGCGCCGGGTGGCCATTTCCCGGCACTCGTCATAATCTTTGCCGTGGCAGCCGGTGTTCCAGCGGGCCTCGATATCTCGGAGCAGTTCTAGCCCGACCTTATACGGGTTCAGTCGTCCGGGCTGAGAAGCGACCGTGCTGGAATGGTGATCGCAGTACGTCACCAGCTCGTCGTCCCGCAGGATGTAGCGAGTCATGAGCGTCGAGTGCCAGTAAGTCGCCCAGCCTTCGTTCATGATCTTGGTCTGCCCCTGAGGCACGAAATAATAGGCCTCCTCGCGAATGAGGGACAAGACGTCGCTCTGCCAGTCGGCCAACGGTGCATGGCGCATCAGAAACAACAGCACATCGCGGAGCGGTTGCGCCGGAATCGTGACCTGCCCGGAGGCCTTGGCGGCCTCCAGCGGTTGGACTTCCTTGGTCGAGCTCGGCGGATTGATGTAGCGATCCATGTAGCGCTTGGCTGGGAACTTCACCGGGGGTTCCGCGCGCGTGTCCTTTTCCTGGGTTTCTTCTCTCGGATCCGGCTCACGGCGAATGAACGGCGAATACGGATCGATGAGGTTCTCCAGCGAGAGGCATGTATCAATGAAGCGCTCGACCGCCTCGTAGCCGTGGCGGTTGATGTAGCGGCGAACGCGCGTGGCGTGATTGGCCATCTCGTCGATCATGCTGCGATTGGTGTGTTTGAACCAAATGTTGTTCTTGAAGAAATCGCAGTGAGCGTAGACATGGGCCATGACGAGCTTCTGATCGACCATGGCATTGTCGGCGAGCAGGTAGGCGTAGCAGGGATCGTTGTTGATGACCATTTCGTAGATCTTGCCCAGGCCATAGGTGTGCTGCTTGCGCAGGCGCTCGAATTCCATTCCGAACCGCCAATGCGGATAACGCTGCGGGAATCCGCCGTAGGCGGCGACCTGGTTGATTTGGTCGTAGTCCAGCATTTGGAACCGCGTCTCAAAGAAGTCCAGCCCCTCTTTCAGCGCACACTGCTTGATGATCTCAGCCTGCTCGGCGAGTTTCCGTGGAAAGGGATGTACGTGCGGTGCGATCGGCATTCCAACCTCTAAAAACTAAAGAGTTCAGGAGTTTAGGAGTTGGGGAGTTGGGGAGAAGCGTCTTTTCAGAGCCGCGCCCGTCAGGAAGCGGTCGGTGTTCGCGAGCAA
>JADFJZ010000137.1 GCA_022565195.1 Planctomycetota bacterium
CAGTGGCACCCCGCGCGGGCCAGTGGCACGTTCGAGATCATTCTGAGATAATCACCGAGCGGAGCCGGTCATTCCGTCGCCGCGCTTGCTTCTTCCGTTTGTCTTGAGAGATTGGATCGGCCTGCATGCACTTGATTGTCATCATTGCTTTTGCCGCGCTGCTGTGGTTCAACTCGGGCGCTCCGATGAACAAGCTGGGGTTGTCGCCCGGCGTCAGCGTGGTCATCGTCTTCGGGGAAATCGTGCTTCTGGCGGCGGCGGCGATGTGGACCTCACACAGGACGCTCAAGACGCTGGCGCAGGATCCGTCCGACCCGGACGATGCTCAACACGATCATCATTATTTCAGCATGATTCTGCAACTCGTGATGGCGGGCATGTTCGTGGCCAATCTCATTTTGACGGATTGGCCTGGCGTGGTTCGCGGGTTGTTTGGCAAGGGGCCGACCTTCGGCATCGTCGATCTGCTGGTGTTGTCGCCGTTCGTGGTCACGATGATTGTGATTTGGATTGTGCAGTACCCCGTCGATCGGGCCATTCGCGAAGTCGCCCTTAACCCCCGGCTGTCGCAGGGGCACAGCGTCCACCCAGTCTGGAGCTTGAGACAGTACCTCAGCTTCAACGTGCGTTACCAACTGATGACCATCGCGGTTCCAATGACGCTGATCATCGTGGGCGATGACATTATCGATCATTACCGCAGGTCACTTCGTGAGGTGACCGGCGGGCTGATTTGGGCGTCGGACGCACTGATGGGAGTCCTGGTATGTACCGTGTTTCTGGCGGCCCCCGTGATGCTGCGGTTCATATGGGATACCGAGCCGCTGCCGGCCGGCGAATTGCGGAGCAATCTCGAGCGCATCGCGCGAAAAACGAAAGTGAAGTATCGGGAAATACTGCTGTGGCACTCTCGCGGTATGGTGGTCAATGCGGCGGTCATGGGCATCATTCCGCCGGTTCGATACGTGCTGATTTCGGACGGCCTGCTCGAATCGTTGAGCGACAAACACATCGAGGCGGTTTTCGGGCATGAAGCTGGGCACATCAATTCCTGGCATATTCCGTTCTTCATTGTTTTCGCGACGCTGACGATGCTGATCGCCGGCGGGCTGGTGGAAGTCTTGAGATGGGTCGCCCGGCATTTTTCAGTCGCCTGGCTTTCTTTTGACTCGATTCAAATAATCGTCGGGCTGGCCGTCGTGGGGATTTGGGGCGTGGCGTTCGGCTGGCTGTCGCACTACTTTGAGCATCAGGCGGACATGGCCGGGGCCGATTCGATCACGCCCGGGCCGGAGCAGTGCTCCAAACCGTGTCTGATGCACTCGGAGGGTGGGCATACCGGCTCCCGCGTGTTGTGTGCGACGGCGGCGGATGAGTTTGCGATGGCTTTGAAACGCGTCGCGGCCCTGAACGGTATTCCTGTGGACGAGAAGGGATGGCGACATCCTTCGATCAGGGATCGGGTCAAGCTGCTGAGCGACATGAGCCAGGATCCATCGGCGGTGCGGCGGTTTCTGGGTCTGATTCAGACCGTGAAGGGTGTGCTGATCGTGGGTACACTGATCGGCTTGGCGACTGGAGCGTGGTTGTACTGGGATTTTCTGTTGCCGGCTTCATGGTTCGATTGAGGAATTCGGGCCACTAATCCGGGTCCATTCGAATCGCCCTATGGGACTGAGGAAGCTGTTTTACATTTCCCTGGCGACGAAGTGCCAGATGCTCTTCAGCGTCGCTGTGGTGGTCATCATCATCGCGGCGCTGCTGGTACCGTGGGTCTACATGGGCTCACTGGTGAGCGAGCTGAACGCAAACCTCGCCAAGCAGGCAGCACTGACGGTACAGTCGCAGTATCCACTCCATACCGCCAACTGGGTGGATGTCCAGACGGATATCGACGAGTTCTGGCCGGCGATCTCGCGGGGACTGGGACTCACGGCGCGGGCGCCGAAACTCGTGTACGTCGGCGGCTGCCCACAGGAGGCCGACGCCGATTGGGATGACTTCGAACGCGACGCCATCCTGCAGCTCTGCGCCAATCCTCAGGAATTCCAGGCCCAGCGCATCGTCAACGAACCGCAACACGGACCGCTGACGCGCTATGCCCTGGCGATCCGTGATCCCTCGCAAGACGATCCCCGGGCGGGATTCCTGGGCATCGTCACGGTCACGACCCTCTCTGAAGAAATCTGGAGTTACACGAATCTCTACCAAATGGTGCTGGTGGGTGCGGCCTTCGTGGCCGGGCTGCTCGCCATTGTGGTGTTTTACTTGATTACGCAGTATCTCATTCTCTCGCCGGTACGCGATCTCAGAAGTGTCGCGGAGCGGATTGTCTCCGGCGAAACGTCACTGCGCAGCGAAATCGAGACAGGCGATGAGTTTGAAGAATTGAGCGATGCGTTCAACGATATGCTCGCGCATTTGAACGTGTCGCAGGACGAACTCCGAAAGATGAACAAGTCGCTCGATGCCAAGCTCGGCGAACTGGCGGAGACAAACGTCTCACTCTTTGAGGCCAATCGAATCAAGGGCGAGTTTCTGGCCAACGTCAGCCATGAACTGCGCACGCCGCTGACCTCCATCGTCGGCTTCGCGGAACTTTTGCGCGATGCCACGGATTCGCCGACGCCCTACGACCCAGAGAAGATCAAGAGGTTCTGCAGCAACATTCTGACCAGCGGGCGCATGTTGCTGGACCTGATCAACAACCTGCTGGACCTGGCCAAGATCGAGGCGGGCAAGATGAGACTGCACCGCACGTCATTTCCGATCGCGGACATTTGCCAGGCGGTCGTCGATTTCACCCGCCCGCTCGCCGACAAGAAGAACCTGGCCGTCCACCTGGACTTACCCGATGATCCGCCTTCGATGCACTCGGATGCCGGGAAGATTCGGCAGATCATCTACAACCTCATGAGCAACGCCATCAAGTTCACACCGCCCAACGGCCGGATCAACGTGCGGCTCCATTGCGAGGATGGCGAGAGGGTCTCCATCAAAGTGCGGGACACCGGCCCGGGAATCAGCAGAGAGGCCCAGGAGCAGATCTTTGAGAAGTTCCGTCAGCTTGACGGTTCCGCCACTCGCGAGTACGGGGGGACGGGACTGGGTCTGACCATCAGCCGCGATTTGGCGGCCATGCTGGGGGGTCGACTGTACCTTCAAAGCGAGGAGGGGGTCGGCACGGAATTCACCGTCGACCTGCCGATCAACAGCCCCGAAGACGCCGAGTACCCGCGAATCCCGCTGACCGACGATCAATAGAATAGCGTGATGATCAAATGAGGTTCTGAACTCTTGCCCTCAACGACGCCGACGTTGGTGTTGAGGTGTTTGATATCGACCTCGGGATTCTGATCGATCCAGTCGTTGATTTGGTCCTGCACGAACTGCAAGGCGCCGTCGTTGAGCTTGGCGTGGAAGATGCGGCAGCGGATGGCCCCGCACTCGTTATGCTGGAGGTGCCTTTTGAACTTGTGTTGCGTCGCGGAGGGCGGCGTGACCAGGTCGGGCGCGGTGAAGGGCTTGATGACCGGCGACGCGATATCCGAGATCTTGATATCTTCCGTTTCAGCCGGGCCGTCCGCATCCTCGCCGCTGTCGACCACGGGCATCAGTACCTCGGGTGTTTCGTCCGCGGTCAGAGCATCGAAATAATGTTCGTCTGAAATATCAGAATCAGCGGGAGGAGATGTGGGTTGCGTCGCGACCGGGGCGGCCACGTGCTCCGGCCCAATCGTGACCTGGCTACTGCGGTGCTCGGCGAGGCAATGCACGCAGCACAGCTTGCCTCCCCACAACCCGGCCTTGCCGGCACTGACGTGCTCCGGATAGACGCTGGCGCCGCATTCCTCGCAACTCTTGACTTGCGTATCTGCCATCGGCTTGCCCTTAAATGAGATGCTGAGCAACAAGTAGTACGCGAATGAGAGTATAGCCCGGAGACGGGGTCGACGTCAACCAAGTTCGATTCAACGTCGCGAAGATAATGCTTCGCACGCCAGAATCACATCAACGCTCGCCGACATACCCAGACGATCGGCGCCCGCCTCGATCATGCTGAGAGCGGTTTTCAAGTCACCAATGCCTCCCGCCGCCTTTATTTTGATCGGTGTGGCCAGCTTTTTCAGGGTCCGAACGGCTTGTTCGGTGGCGCCGCCCGCGGGATGAAATCCGCTCGATGTCTTGATGAAGTCCACCTGGGCTTCGGCACAGCATCGACAGCCCAGGGCGATCAGTTCCGGACTGAGGGCGGCGGTTTCCAAAATCACTTTGAGCACATGGTCCGGCGAGGCGGCGCGGACGACCTCGGCGACGGCGGCGATATCGTCGCGGACCCGGTTCTTCTCCCCCGCAATCAGAGCGCCGAGTTGCAGCACCATGTCAATCTCTCGGGCGCCCGCGTCGATGGCCTGCCGGGCGTCTTCGATTTTGGCGGCCGTGGTGTTGGCGCCGAGCGGGAAGCCCGCCACGCTCGCCACGACGACCGGCGAACCCGTCAATCGCCGCGCCGCCTGAGAAACGTATACAGGATTGACGCAGACCGCGCAGAAACCATGATTCAGCGCCTGCGCACAGAGTCGGTCTATTTGCGGGCAGGTCACCTCCGGCCTGAGGAGGGTGTGATCGATCATTGCTGCCAGTTGTTGCGGGGTCATTCACTTTCCCGGACAAGAAAAGAACCGCCCGTGGGGCGCGTGCCCCACAAGCGGCAGGATAGCAAATCGAATCTCGCCCCGCTAACGGTCAGAAATCTTCGTCGAAGTCGCGCGGTCGTCCCCTGCGACGGGGAGGCCCCGGCCTTTCTCGTCGGGAAGAACGCTCCCTCTTGCCCGAGAGGATGCGCTCCAGCTTCTTGGCGGCCAGTTCATCCTTTCTCTGGCGGTCCTTGGCCAGGCGGGTCTCCTGTTTGCTGAGGCGCTGCCGTAAGCTGACCAGCTTCAATTCCTGGACCACCAGGTCGATGTCGACCTGGTTGCGGACCAGTTTTTCCAGCTCTTTCCGCATGACACCTCGCTCCGACGAGTCCTCGGGCGCCCGGCGATATCGCCGGGCTCGCTCGCGAATGGTGAGCTGGAACTTGGTGCTCTTGATGAGCGCGTCTGCCAGATCGGGATTGCCTTCCTCGGTCGCCGTCATCATCTCGGAGATTTGCCGGGCCGACCGCCGCACATTTCGCTGCATCGCCTGGCGTGATTCTTCGCGGCCGTCGTTCGACATCATCATCAACTGCTGCAGTTCGGGATGTTGCCTCACGAAGTCCATCATTTCTTCGCTGCCGCGCTGGTTCGCCCCGAAGCCCCCTCGCTCCCGACCCGGCGGACCGCCGCGGTCGCGCCGTGGAGGTCCGTCGCCTTGCTCCATCCAACCCAGCATCCTCTTCAGCCGCTGGATACGCGGATCGTCATCGGGAATACCTTCCTCCAGGAGATCGTCGATACGCTGCTGAATCCGCTCCGGACTTCGGCGCTGGCCTCGCTCCCCACGGGGCGGCGGAGCCTTGTCCTGTCCCTGGGCCGTGAGGACGGCTGGACACATCAGCAGTCCCACGATCGCCAACACACCCGCAGACATCAAGTGAACGCGCTTGCTGTTCATTGGGATACTCCTTCCTG
>JADFJZ010000138.1 GCA_022565195.1 Planctomycetota bacterium
CCCGCGTCTACCCGCGGCTGCTCGGGCCCATTCTGAAGGGCAAAGCCGACGTGGTCTACGGCTCGCGCTTCATCGGCGGCCAGGCACATCGCGTACACTACTTCTGGCACATGATCGGCAATCGTTTTCTGACCCTGCTGTCGAACATGATGACCAATCTGAACTTGACGGACATGGAAACGTGTTACAAAGTCTTCCGCACGGAGGTCATCAAGGATCTCCGCATCAAGTGCAATCGCTTCGGCTTCGAGCCGGAGATCACCGCCAAGGTCGCCCGCAAGCGCTGCCGCGTCTTTGAAGTGGGGATCAGCTATGCCGGGCGTTCCTATGAGGAAGGCAAGAAGATCACTTGGTGGGACGGCGTCAAGGCAATCTGCGCCATTCTCTGGTTTAGATTTGCGAAGTGAGCCATGAACCCGAATTTCTAGCCACGAAGGCACGAAGGAAAGAAATGAAGAATGAAGAATGGAGATGGAGAATGGGGAATGGGGAAGCGAAGGCAAAGTTTGGGATTGCTTGCCTGAAGTGGGAGCTGCTTCTCCATTTTCTATTCTTCATTTTCCATTCTCCATTTCTAACTCTTGGTGCCTTTGTGCCTTCGTGGCCAAACCAACGTGAGTAAAACGGGATGAAGCTGATTAACGTCTGCGGCGCGCGTCCGAACTTCATGAAAATCGCCCCGTTGATGGAAGCATACCGGGCGTTTCCGGACATTGAACCCGTCATCGTCCACACCGGCCAGCACTACGACGACAACATGAGTCGGCTGTTCTTCGACGAGTTGGGCATCCCCAGGGCCGATGTCAATCTCGAGGTGGGCAGCGGCTCGCACGCCCGGCAGACGGCGGAAATCATGACGCGCTTCGAACCCCTGCTCATCGAGCACAGGCCCGACGCCGTACTGGTCGTCGGCGACGTCAACTCGACCATCGCCTGCGTGCTGGTGGCCTGCAAGCTGGGCATTCCGACCCTCCATGTCGAGGCGGGACTGCGCAGTTTCGACCGCACCATGCCGGAAGAAATCAATCGGGTTCTCACCGACGCCGTCAGCAACCTCCTGTTCGTGAGCGAACCTAGCGGCGAAGCCAACCTGCTGAAGGAGGGCCGGGCTCCGGAAGACATCCACTTCGTCGGCAACGTCATGATCGACACGCTCCGCCGTCATTTGGATCGCGCCCGGCAGACGTCCGTACACGACCGCTTGCAGGTCCGCAAGGGCCGCTACGGCGTCATTACGCTGCACCGCCCCGCGAATGTGGACTGCCGAGAAACATTCGACGGCATCTGCGAGGCATTCAAAACCATCCAGCAAGAACTGCCGCTGGTCTTCTGCATGCACCCCCGCACACGCAACCGGGCCGAGGAGTTCGGCCTGCTGGGCAAGCTGGAATCTCTGCCGAATCTTCAGATCACCGCCCCGCTGGGTTATCTGGAGTTCCTGCACTTGATGGCGGAAGCCCGGGCCATCTTCACCGACTCGGGCGGAATCCAGGAGGAAGCCACGATTCTGAAAGTGCCGTGTTTGACCCTGCGCGAGAACACCGAGCGTCCCATTACGCTCACCCACGGCACCAACACGCTCGTCGGATGCCGGCCCCGTAATCTCATCGAGGCGTGTGCCCGGCTGGATGAAATCCGCGAGCGGCCCCACCGAACACCGCCGTTATGGGATGGGCAGGCTTCTACGCGGGTCGCAGAGATTATCCACGAAAGATTCGCGCGAATCGAGTAATAAGAAAAAGGCCGCGGAAGAACGTGCTCCCGCGGCCTGGAGATTACCAACTGTCACCAATATCGACGAGCCTAGGGCCAAATCAGACTGTCAGTCAACGAATCGATGTCATTACCGAGGGAAGCGTCGCCGGGATAAATCGGGGTGCCGGTGAGTGAGGGTATCACGCCCCACTGCAAGGCCCGCCGGAAAATACCGCCGCCCTGGTTCAGGGTCGCACTCATTTGCGTGTAGATGTTGTCCGAATCCACGCCGCCCAGGGGAGTGGTCTTGAACTCCGCGTGTGCATCCGGATAAAGAACGCTTTGCCCGCGGCCCTGGCCCTGACCGCCGTGATTGGGCGAGTTGAAGCGCTTCCACTTGTCCGGCGTGCTGTCTTCGGTCAGGCCGTTGCCCTGTGGACCGGAGTCGGTGAGGATGAGTGCCCCATACAGCGCGGTGGTCACATCATTATCGATCGTGTCCACGTTGAAGCCCGGCGGCGAGTCCCCGCCGGTCCAACGGCCCAGTTGAATGGGGTGGCTGCTGCTCCAGGGACCGCGATCCGCGGCGATGGCCATCCGCGGGTCGACATCGGCGCTCGGTCGGCAGGTGTTGGCGTTGTCGTACGGAATCTGGTACCCGTAGCTGCAAGCGCTGTAGCCGATGAAGTCGAAATATGTCGTCACATCGACGGTCGGGTCAACGGAGTCGTCCGCACTGGGACAAATAAACTCCTTCGGAATAACCTCGCCTGTGCGAACCAACAACCACAGGGCACGCGTCGTCGAAAGCCGTATGCTGCCCGCGGTTTGCTGATGTCTCGGCGAGGAGATCTCGTCACGCATGGGATCCGCCGGACCGCCGGCTTGGCCGCCGCCCATGTTCTCGATATAGTGCACGACCGGCTCGGTCTCGCCGGGCTTCGTTTCATGCGCCACGGTTGGGAAGTCGTCGAGGTTGTCGCTCTGATAAATGTAAAACGTGGTCCCAATTTCCTTCATGTTGGTTCCGCAAATGGTCTGCCGAGCCAACTCTCGTGCCTTTGACAAACTCGGCAGGAGGATCGCGATCAACAGGGCGATAATCGCCACGACGACCAACATCTCAATAAGTGTAAATCCCTTGATTCTTTTCATCATTTTTTCTCCGATGGTTTCAATTTGCACCATGTCTCTCGGGCATATGGGCAAGGGCCGTTGGAGGTCGGACCGCGACAAACCGCGGACCCACCGGGCCCTGGAAATCGCCTCGCTCCCAGGCACGCCTCAAGGTCGGCGAAACCTGTCTCACGGTCGAAGCAGCACAACCGGCGACCCGTGGTGTCGACCGGGTGCAAGGTCAACGCCGCGGACCCTGGGTGCAGGACCGCAAGGGGTGGTGACGACGCAGAAAACAACCTGCACGCCCCACGCGAACGAAGCTAATTGGCCGAGTGACTCAGGAAAATCGGAGGTTCTGGTAAGATGGCATTTTCAATAGAGTTATGGATCTCGGAATAATGACTCACGGCACCATTATGATCAATACTTCTGTGGAACCTCTGCCTTCGCCACATTCAAATGATAGGGAGTACCCCGGTCGGTGTCAATGATCGTCCCGGGAGTCCCTCAAAGCGAGTCTTAGGCCGTTCTAATCTCCGCTGATCGACGCCGTGACGCGCGGTTCAAGTGGAATCGGCGGTCAGACGCTCGATCATCCGGAAATTGACTTGACCTAACCCTTTGTCGGCAGCGTCGATCAGGGCCGGCAAGTGCTCCTGATCCAAGGGAATCGGCGTCAGGCCTGTTCTTTGACGAGCGGCATTGAGCGTGCCCAGTGCAACAGCATCGACCGCGATCGGATCCCGGCCCATTAACAGCAGGCCGGCGTTGTCGATGTAGTCTGGCGCCACCAGCGGGCCTCCATGATACGCGATTCGGAGGGCGTTCATAATGTTCAGGCGAAGCTTGCCCGAAACCTCGGGCAGGGCGAGTATGTCCGCCAGGAAGGGCGAACATCCATTGCTGTGCAACCGGGCCGGATGCTTCACCAGGCGATAGGTGATGTTCTTCAAGCATCCGCTGAGGCCCATGATGTTATCGTTCTTGAGATAGGGAATGTTCACGATCGCGGTAACTTGCTCGAGGAACGCCGCCAGCCGATCGCGCCCGCTGCCGAAATCGGCGGCGGCCGCCGACCAGCCGATCCGCCGGGATCGCGTGCCGAATTGTCGCTCGATTTCACTGGGCGCATCGACCAGCACGATCTGCTCGGCCGACCAGCCCGAGCGGAGCAGGGATTCGACGATCATCCGGGCGAAGGGCCGAGCGGTTCCGAAATCACGTTCGCCGTGGGGATTGAATTTCAAAGCCACGACGTCGTCCCCACGCAGGTAGTGCCCCCACGCAGCGGCCACCGTATCCGTATTCGCCAGCCTCATCAGAGCGCTGTCAAACATCTCAACCATGACGTCCGTACGAATCTCAGGCGCGTTGGCCACGAAATCGGATTGCGTTTTGACAACGACCGATTTCTTCGATCGCCGGCCGGCCGGATCGGCGGGTGACGGATCCGATGCCGGCGGAGCCTGCGCCCACAAAGTCGATACACGGCACAATCCCGCAGTGGCGACCAGGCCGCTGGAACGGCGCAGAAAGCGCCGCCTCGAGATTCGTTCATTCACCTGCGCCACGCGTGGCCTCCGCCGCAATAACCTCAGGCCGCACACTGCGGATTTCCGATTGATGTTATATCGGCTAGAGTAGGAGGCGATTTTGACAGGCAAGCCTTCCAGCCGAAGATCGGGGAGCCCCGGGCCGCGATGAATCTCCAGAAAGCACGACAAATCCTCCTCGCGGAGAACCAGATCCACCTGCTGAGCTTCTGGGACTCGCTGACACCCGCGGAGCAGGCCAAACTGCTTGAGGACATAGAAGCTGTCGATTGGAAGCTGCTGGGCGAACTCATCCGCAAGGAACACGCGCCGCGGGTCGAGATTTCCCCCGAAAACTGCACGCCGCCCACCGTCGTCACTCTTTCGAGCGGCGAGGACACACCGACCGACACGACTGACGCCAGACAAATCGGCGAAAGCCTGTTGCGCGACAACCGCGTCGCAGCCCTCACCGTGGCCGGCGGCCAGGGAACCCGCCTCGGCTTCGCGGGCCCCAAGGGCATGTTTCCAATCACGCCCGTCAAGCATAAGACGTTGTTCGCGCATTTCGCGGAGAGCATTGCCGCGACAAATCGCAGATACGAGTGCAGCGTCCCGTGGCTGATTATGACTTCTCCCGACAACCACTCAGCCACCGTGGAATATTTTCGTGAGCACAATTTTCTGGGGGTCCCCGAAGATCGCGTGATGTTCTTTCAGCAAGGCGTCATGCCGGCGATCTCCATGGACGGTCGAGTGCTGTTGGCTGATCGACACTGCATCGCCTTCTCGCCGGACGGGCACGGGGGCACACTCCGGGCGCTGCATCGGTCGGGACTGTTGGATGAACTCCAGGCCCGGCGCTGCTCCTACATCAGCTATTTCCAAGTCGATAATCCGCTGCTCGTGCCGCTTGACCCGGTTTTCATCGGCCTGGTTCACAAAGGTCAATCACAGGTCGGCAGCAAGGTCGTGCGTAAAGCCACTGACACGGAGAAGGTTGGAGTGTTCATCGACGTCGCGGGAACCACGCGGGTCGTCGAGTACTCCGTGCTGCCCGATCAAATGGCACGCCGGCGCAATCCGGATGGGACGCGGACCTTCGACTTTGCCAACATCGCCGCGCACATTCTGGATGTCGCCTTCATTCGGGAATTGGTTACCGGCGGATCGCGCACCGGCATGCCCTGGTACTTGGCCCACAAGAAGGTGCCGCACTTTTATCCGAACACCGGCC
>JADFJZ010000139.1 GCA_022565195.1 Planctomycetota bacterium
ACATGGGGCCGCTGATCACGCGGGAGCATCTTGAGCGCGTGAGCGGGTATCTCGATATCGGCGTGAGCGAGGGCGCCGCCCTGCCGCTCGACGGCCGAAAGGTGGATTACAAGGGCGACGGCTTCATCATCGGCCCGAGCGTGCTCGACAAAGTCGAGCCGGGGATGCGTGTCGCGAAAGAAGAGATTTTCGGGCCTGTGCTGTCGGTGATCCGTGCGAAGGATCTCGATCAGGCGCTGGCCATCGGGCGGGAGTGCGAATTTGGCAACGGCGCGTCGATCTTCACGCGCAGCGGGTGGGCGGCCCGGCAGTTCAAACGCAATTTCAACGCCGGCATGATCGGCATCAACATCGGCGTCCCCGCGCCGATGGCCTGGTTCCCCTTCACCGGCTGGAACAAATCGTTCTTCGGCGACCTGCACATCCAGGGCACCGAAGGCATCCAATTCTACACCCAGCAAAAGATGACCATGACGCGCTGGTTCGAATCGGCGGCCGAATCACATCATGACCCAGTTTGGAAGAGTGCGAGCGGTCCCACGTGATTTGCGAGGGTATCTTGTCCTGAGCGATCTGCTAAACGACGAAGTCACATCGGGGATGCCTCCGGGTTGGCTTGCCGTTTAGCAGCTTTCGAGCAGTGCGCGGGTTGTCAATTGCAGAACTTCGCGCTGACGATCTGGTTCAGCTCGCAGGCAAGCTCTGTTTCGTCAACGTGGACGAGTCGGCCGTCGTTTACGACGATCTTGCCGTTGACGAACACTTTGTCGGCGCGGGGGGCGTGGCAGAGGATCAGGGCGGCGAGGGGATCCTGCTCGACGGCGCCGGCGAAGGCAATGTCGTCCCGGCGATAGAGGGCCAGGTCGGCGCTGGCGCCGGGGGCGATGTGGCCCAGGGTCGGGCGGTTCAGGCACGACGCTCCGCCGATGGTGGCCAGTTTGAAGGCGTCGGCGACTTTGAATTGCTGCGCGCTGTCGTTGAGTCGCTGCAAGAGCAAGGCCTGCCGCGCTTCGGCCAGTACGTTGCCGCCGTCGTTGCTGCTGCTGCCGTCCACGCCGATGCCGACCTTGGCACCCTGTTCGATCAACTGCTGGATCGGCGGGATTCCCGAGGCCAAGCGCATATTCGAGCACGGGCAGTAAGACACGCCGGTCTGCGTCTGTGCGATCAGCTTGATTTCATCGTCGCTCAAGTGCACGCAATGGGCCAAATATACGTCGGGCCCAAGCCAGCCGTGCTCGTGCAAATACGCGATCGGCCGGACACCGAAACGGTCGAGGCAGTATTTTTCCTCGTCTTTCGTTTCGGCGGCATGGGTGTGCAGCAGCACGCCCAACGAGCGGGCCAACTCCCGCGTATCGCGGAACAACTCGGGGCTGACGTTGAACGGCGAACAGGGCGCCAGGTCGATGCGCCGCATGCTGTGCTCGCCGGCATCGTGAAACTGCTCGACCGCGCGCCGGCAATCGTCCAGCACACTCTCGTCACGCTCCGTGCAGTTGTCCGGCGGCAGGCCGCCCATTGATTGGCCGAGCGTCATGCTGCCGCGGCAGGCGTGGATGCGGATACCGAGTTCCTCCGCCGCCTCCAGCACCGCCTCCAGCCGTACGTCACTGCCTTCGGGGAACAAGTAGAAATGATCGCTGGTCGTCGTGCAGCCGGACAGCAGCAGCTCCGCGATGCTGACCTTGGCAGCCGTCTTGACGGCGTGGTAATCGATATGCTGCCAGCGCTTGTACAACTCGGTGAGCCAGGTAAACAGCGGCGCGTCCTGAACTGCTTTTAAGCCGCGTGTAAGTGTTTGGTACAGGTGATGATGCGTATTAACGAGGCCGGGGATGACCAAGTATCGGTCCGCGTCGATCGTCTCATCCGCCTGCCCCGGTTTGATGGCGCCGGTGGGCTGGACCGTGGAGATCACGTTGCCGTCGATCAAAATGTCATGATCGCTGAGCACTTGCGGTTCGCCATCGACGCAAGTGATGATCGTCGCGTTGCGTATGAGTGTGGTCATGCGGGATTCTCGTCAGCAGCGGAATATCCGAGAAAGTGCGGTCATTCTTCGACGCCGATGTCCTCGTTCCACAGTTCCTGATGGTCACGCACGAAGTCGGCCATCATTTTGATGCACGCGGCATCGTCGAGGTCGAAGACTTTGATGCCGCGCGATTCCATCAGGGCCCGCTCGCCGGGGAAGTTGCGGCTTTCGCCGACAATGACGGTGCCGATGCCGAACTGAATCGAAGCCCCGGCACACAAACAGCAGGGCATGAGCGTGGACGCGAGAATCAAGCCTCGAAAATGAGGCCTGCGGCCGGCGCTGCGCAGGCAACTGATTTCGGCGTGGGCCATGGGATCGCCCTGCTGCACACGCATGTTGTGCCCCCGGCCCAGAATCTCGCCTTGAGCATTGCCCAGTGCCGAACCGATGGGGATGCCGCCCTCTGCCAAGCCCGCCTGGGCTTCTTCGATGGCGGCGTGCAGGAGCTTGTCGAAGACATCTTTGCGTTCGGACGGGACTGGATCAGCCATGTTTGCGTTACCAGAGAATCTACAGGGTCGGACAGAACCCACCGTCGGCGGGTCCGCGCGGGCTGAAGCCTGCGGCTCGTTGGTTGCTGCTCGGCGTACTCAACGCGATCGACCTCGCTCGCGCGGGGCGGCAGCCGCCGCAGGCAGGCGCAACTGCATATCGCCGATGTAGCCCTGCTTTTGGAAGTATTGCAAAGTCTCATCGACGCTCTTGAACACGCGCGTCGTCGTTTCAGTGATGAACGGCGAAGGCTCAGATTTGGGCTTCCAGACCACGTATACTTCTTTGGTGACCTCAAACGCATGCTGCAACTCGCGCTCCACGCCGCTGGACAGGCCGGGCTTGCCGTCCGGCATTTCCGGAATGTAGCTCACGATCATGTCCGACTGGTCGATGAGCTCGAAATCGCGGGCGTAGATTTGCCCGTCGATGTCCGCATCGATGCGGGACACTTCGTGCGCGTCAAAAGTCACGTCCCGGCCGTGGATTTCCAATGTGAAACTGTCTTTGTTCGCCTGGAGGGCCTCGGCGGCCATGAACAGCAGGCGTTTCTCGTCGAGGTCGCCGGGATCAAATGTAATGAAGTGATCCGCAAGCACATCTCGGAAGGCATTAATCTCGGCCAGCACGTCGGGCATATCCATGACGTGTGTCATTGGAAACGACGGGTAGATGCGCTTGCGCTGCGGTTCGAACAGCAGACGGTACAGCGACTCGACCGTGTTGCGATCGGTGCCGCGGGCGAAGACGTACGAATGGCCGTGGCCTCGGATCGACCGGGCCAGGCACTTGGTGACCACCATCTCTTCTTCGCGCCACACGAGAATGTCCTTCAGCGTGTGGCGGATGTTGTGTTCGCGGATCAGGCGCTCGTGTATCGCATCGACGTTGTCCACCAGCGTGATGTATAAATCGGCGTCGATCTCCTCCATTTGATCCTGATCGTACGCGGGAAACAGGCCGTGCTTCCAGCGGAAGGTGGCGTGGGTGTTGATGACCACGAACTCTTCGCGCCGGCGTGTGGCGATGATGTCCTTGAACACACTCCGCCGTAGCGAGTCCAGGCGCGCCCGGGGTAAGTCGAGGATGCGCCCGGGCACGATGTCGGGCGCTTCGGCATACATCATGTCGCCGACGTTGCAGAGCGTGATCTTGCGACCTTGCTTGGCGGCGTACTGCTGGAGCGCTTTCAGGAACGGCTTCTTGTCGATGCCGACCTGGCCGGTGACGACGGCACACAGTCCCTGCCGCTTGGGTGGTGGAAATAACTGTTCATTTGTGGCCATCTTCGAGTGAATCTCCATTATGCCGCGCCGGCACTTTCAGCGGCGTTCTGGAGATCATCCTATCAGGATGGCGCAATGTAGGAAAGACCGATGCCTGCGCGTGATGCTGGGGATCTGCTAAACGGCAAGCCACGGCCGGCGGAGTGCGCAAAAGAGGAGCCGGGATCATCTTGATCCCGGCTCCCAGAACGAGCTGATTTCAACTCTTCTCAGGCCGCTATTCCATATCTCCGGATCCCTCACTCGGGCGGTGGGGCCTCAATCGGGACGCCCGCTGGTAGTACGCCTTCAGCGTCGTGTTCTCGCCCACGGTGACCTCCATCGAACGCACACCGATCGGCTGCAGGACACTGTCCACACTCCAACGCAGGAACCGCCGGCCTTGCGAAGTCGTCGGAGCGGTTACGGTAACGATCGTGCCCGCGACGTAGGACCTGCTGAAGTCGGCGAAGCCGTCGCTGTCGACATTGAGATCCAGCGGCGCGACATCGATGAACGTGTCGAAGACGTTGGACTGCATCGTCGCGTTGCTCTGCCCGCTGCCCGGAGGCACGACAACCACGCAATCGCGAGCCACAAACGTCGAACCGTCCAGCATGGACCCGGTCAACTCGACCGTGGTCACTCCGCCACTCGCCGTGAGGCCCAGCGCCGCCAGCGTGGTGTCCGTACGGAACTTCAGCTTGAGGTCGCTGATGCCATCGGATTCCTGGTTGTCATTGCAGGCACACTCGCCGCAGCCGACTTCGCCGGCGAACGGATGATTCAAGTCGTCCACTTCCGTGTGATCCGCGAGCGGCGTGGCCGCCTCGCCGGCGCCGTCGCAGCGACGCAGTTCCAGGCTGGCCAGATCGACGTTGTTGACGTCGAAGTCCTCGTCCCCGACCAGCAGCATGGGAATCACGCCGTTGCTGTTCGGGTTGACGGGGGCCGGACAGGCGCCCTGCTTGACGATCAGCGTTCGTTCGGTCGGGCAGCCCAAGGCCACGTCGATCCCGCTGAACGACGCGAACGTGCTACTGGTGTACCAGTCGGTCGAAACGTTGTCAGCGAGCGAACCCAGACTGGCGGCATCGAGGATGACGTCGATAGCACCGGGGAATTGCGAGGTATAGAGATTGCCGTCCACGTCGAAGGCGATTTCTCGCGTCGTATTCATCGATACGGAGTAATTGAACGCTCCCAGCAGAGCGAGATCGTCGTTCGGGTCCAGCACAAACAGCAGGTTAGTGGTGGTGCCACCGGTGAAACGGCTGTACATCGCATAGACGTTGTCTGAAATGTCCGGAGCGAGCTCAATATCCGTGAAGCCGCCACATCCTACCGTGTCCACTGTGGTGATCAAATCGGGATCCATCGACTCGTCGTCGATGGCGAAGATATCACCATTGGCCGAGAAGGCCAGAACGGTGTTGTTATCCTTCCAGGCTGTTCCCTGCGTGCTGAAGGTGCAGAGAGTCCCCGGGTCGGTCTGGCGGGCATTGCTGAGGGACGCGCCGTTGCCGCTGCAATCACCGGCCACGTAATCGTAGACGATAACTGCTCCGTTATCGAATCCGGTGACCGCGATCTTGTCATTGTCGGGGCTGACCGAAAGCCCGCCGAGGCGGGTTTGGCAGCTTTCGTTGCCTTCGGACCCGCAAATCGGGGGCAGATCACCGCCAAGCCCTAGAGTGTTGCCGATCAAATCGCCGCCGCCCGGCGGGCTACAGGTCGCGAAGCTGGAGATCGACCCGCCGGATGCACCCGATCCGAA
>JADFJZ010000140.1 GCA_022565195.1 Planctomycetota bacterium
TGCGCCCAAGCCCCACAGACCCTGCTCTGAATCGGCGCCATCCACTTCCCGGCCTTTGCGTTGCGTGGAGTTTGGGTTCGTTTGGCCATTGCGCTTCAGACTGGTCCACGATTCGCTCCCTATTGCGCATTCCGCAATCCGAAATCCCCAATCCGCATTTCCTTTTCCCTCTTCACGCACTTTCTTCCGCGCGCAGAAGACCCTGCAGGACGCGCCCACTTGTATAACTTGCCCGGCGCTCGGTCGGGGAAGTAGTCAGTAACCAGTAGTCAGTAGGCGGCATCCGAGGATTGCCGTGCGGCAGTGGTTTAGCGGCGACCCGCAGGGGAGCGCGTCACAATTGCAGATCGCAGGTTGCGGAATGCGGAACGAACAATCTCCCATTGGGTGAGTTTGTGTCAGAGACGCGACCGTCAGGGAGCGTTTCCCGAATCCGTGCGGTTGTTGCGATCCGAAACAAAGCACTCCCTCACGGTCGTGCCTCTGATTCCCGCTTCTTTCGATTGTTCGTGGGGTCCGCCAAACGGCCAAGCCACTGCGATAATCGCATCCAGTGGCTTGCCGTTTGGCAGACTGAGTGCTGATCGACCCTACTTCGCGGCGGCGGCTTCTTCTTTTTCTTTCTTGGCTTTGTCGATGATTTGCTGCTGGACGTTGCCGGGGACGGGGTCGTAGTGCGACAACTCCATAGTGTAGCTGCCCTGCCCGCCGGAGATGCTGGAGAGTGATGAATTGTAGTTGGCGACCTCCGCCAAAGGCACCTGGGCCTGGATGGCCAAGAAGCCGCCGGGGAGCATGTCCTGGCCCAGCGGTCGGCCGCGGCGCGAGGCCAAGTCGCCCTGGATGTCGCCGACGTTTTCCGACGGCACGGTGACCTCGATGTTGACGATCGGCTCGAGCAGGATCGGCTTGCACTGCATGAACGCGTCACGGAAGGCGTGCTTGCCCGCGAGCTGAAAGGCAATGTCCTTGCTGTCCACCGGATGGGTCTTGCCGTCGGTCAGGCGGACCTTGACGTCGACGACGGGGTAGCCCGCGATGATGCCTTCGCCCATCGCCGCCCGCACGCCCTTGTCCACGCTGGGGCGGAACTGCTGGTCGATCGCTCCGCCGAAAATCTCGTCGATGAACTCATAGCCGGCTCCGCGTTCGTTCGGTTCGACGCCGATGAACACGCGCCCGAACTGGCCTGCGCCGCCGGTTTGTTTCTTGTGGGTATATTCCACGTCCTTGACCGACTTGGTGACGGTCTCGCGGTATGGGATGCGCGGCGGATGGGTGGTGACTCTCAGTTTGAACTGCCTTTCCATGCGGGCCAGCATGGTCCGCAGGTGAATGTCGCCCATCCCGCTGATCACCAGCTCGCTCGTCGCGGCGTCCCGATCCGCCTTGAAGCAAGGGTCTTCCTCGGTCAACTTGTGCAACGCGCCGGAGATTTTGTCGGCGTCGCCCCGTGATTCGGGTTCGATGGCGATTGAGAACATCGGCACGGGCATGGCCGGCATGGCGATGGTGCCGCCCTTGTCTGAGTAGATAACTTCGCCGATCTTCAAATCGAGCTTGGCCAGCGCCACAATGTCGCCCGCGACGGCGGAATCGACCTCGGTGTGCTCGCCGCCCTGGAGCATGTGGATGTGCCCGGGCTTGAGGCCTTTGCGCTCGCCGGGCGTGTGGATGGTCGTATCCGAATTCAATCGTCCCGAGAGGCAGCGCAGGGCGCTGTACTTGATGTGGCTTTTCGGATCGATGGTGATCTTGAACACCAAGCCGACGAAAGGCCCGTCAGCGCCGGCGGAGAGGGTCTCGGTGTTCTCGCCGTCGACCAGCTCCCGCGCCAGGGCCTGAGTCGGGCTGGGGCACAGCGCGCAGATGGCGTCGAGAAGCTCGGCAATCCCGACATCCTTATCCGCACTGGTAAAGAAAATCGGAATGAAGACACCGGCAGCCACCGCCTTGGTGGCTGAGTCGGCGAGATCCTGGTCGGCCAACTCGCCGCCCAGGTATTTCTCCATCAACGCGTCATCCACACCGACGATGGCTTCCACGATCTTCTCGTGCATCTCCGCCACGTCGCCGAAATCCGATTCGCCCGATTCCTGGCCGTAGCAGTCGGTCACGCTCGTGGCATTGTTGGCCGGCAGATTGACGCACACGCACTCCGATCCGAAGGTCTCCTGGATCTGGCCGACGATTTGCGGCAGATCAACATTTTCCAAATCAATCTTGTTGACGACCACGAGCCGGGCCAGTCCATAGTCCTTGGCGCGCTCCATCATTTTGCGCGTATTGACTTGGATGCCGTCCTTGGCGGAGATCACGCAAATCGCCGCATCCGCCGCAGCCAGCGCCGCAATCGCCGGCCCCGCGAAGTCGATCGATCCGGGCGTGTCAATAATGTTAATGCGCTTGCCGTTGTGGTCGGCGTAGCAAACGGAGGAGTCCAGCGAGCAGCCCTTTTCCTTTTCTTCCTCGGTGTAGTCCAAGTGGGAGGTCTTGTCGTTCACGCTGCCGAGCCTGCGGGTGGTGCCGGACTTGTACAACAGGGCCTCCGCCAGACTGGTCTTGCCGGAACCGCCATGCCCGACCAGAGCAATATTGCGGATGTCTTTGGTGCTGTACTGCGGCATCTTGGGTCACTCCAGATTCAAAACTCAGGAATACACTCGAACTCGCGGCAGAAGCGCTCAATTATAGGAAATTCGGCGAATTGCTCAAGGCCGGCAGGACTGTCCTGTCGGCGCCCCCTGTGGGTAGCCGATATTCATGCCGGACCCGCATGGCGCTTGTCTCAGCGGGCGGTGGAAGCTAAATTCTCGGTATTCGGGGGAAACGATCGGGCAAATTCGGGAGATTTATCGTGCGTCTATCGGATCGTGTACTGCGGCTCAAGGAATCGGCGACCATGGCGGTCACCGGCCGGGCGAAAGCCCTTCAGGCTTCCGGCGTCGACGTGGTCAGCTTCGGCGCCGGTCAGCCGGATTTCGTCACACCCCGTCACATCATTCAGGCGGCTCAAAAGGCGCTGGACGAGGGGCACACCGGCTACGCCGTGCCGCCGTCCGGGCTGCCGGCGACCAAGCAGGCGGTCTGCGACAAGCTGCGGGCCTGCAACAATCTGGACTACGACCCCTCGCAAATCATTATCACCGTCGGAGGGAAGGAAGCTTTGTTCCTGGCCTTCCTGGCGATGTTGAACGAAGGCGACGAAGTCATCCTGCCGGCCCCCTATTGGGTGAGCTTCCCCGAGCAAATCTCACTCGCCGGCGGGCGACCCGTCGTGGTGCACGGTGAGGAGCGCCACGGCTTCCGGATCACGCCCGGACAACTCGGCGACGCCATCACGGAGCGGACCCGCGCTGTGGTCTTGAACTATCCCTCCAACCCCACCGGCCATAGTTACTCGCCTGCGCAATTGAGGGAATTGGCCGACGTGCTCGCGGGGCGCGATATTATCGTCGTGGCAGACGAAATGTACGACCAGTTGATCTATGGCGAACATGAGCATGTCAGTTGGGCCACGTTGAGCGAAGAGACCTACGGCAAGACGCTGACCTTGAACGCTGTATCGAAGACGTATGCCATGACCGGCTGGCGGCTGGGGTATGCCGCCGGACCGACCGACCTCATCAAAGCCATGGCCAAACTGCAAGGCCAGTCCACCAGCGGGACAGTGAATTTCTGTCAGTATGGGCTGATCGCAGCCCTCAGCGGCGATCAGGAATGCGTCGAAGAAATGCGGCTCGAATATGACCGCCGGCGGCACATTATGTACGCTGGGCTGTGCGCGCTGGACGGCGTGAGCTGCGTTGAGCCGACGGGCGCGTTTTATTGCTTTCCAAACGTGTCGGCCACCTACGCCCGGCTCGGCGTGCGGACTTCGGTCGAGTTCGCCGAGAAGCTGCTGGAGGAAGGACACGTTGCGGTGGTGCCCGGCGTGGCTTTTGGCAGCGATCAATACGTGCGTCTATCCTACGCCGTCAACGAGGAGCGCATCCGCGAGGGCCTGAGTCGGCTCGGCAAATTCCTCAGCGCCTGAGAAGGGAAACGACTGCATGTCCCCATGGAGGGCGAATCAGCACCGTCCGCTGTCGGCCCCGCCGGCGATCCCAACGGCGGGCCCAGGGCAGGCCCGCTCCGCTGATTTCGAACTCCGGCCGTTCAATGCCGATCAGGCGGCGGAGGTTGCCGGTTGGGTGGAGACCCCGGCGGATCTATTCATTCTGGCGCCCGCGACGCCGCCTCCACTCACCGCCGAAAAGGTTTGCGCCTGGACTTCCGAGCGCGACACGCCGCTCCTGCTTTGGCCGATGCGCGGCCCTGCACCAGCCGGATATGCCGAATTGAACGTCATGGCCCACGACCCCCACAACCTGTGGATCGGGCACTTCATTGTGCCCAGGCCGCTCCGAGGGCAGGGCATCGGGTACATTTTCATCCAGCATTTGATGCGGCGTGCCTTTGTAGAGAATCGCGCCCACTCCATCAACCTGGTCGTGTTTCCTGAGAACGAGATCGCCGTGAATTGTTATCTCAAATGCGGCTGGCGCAAAGACAGCACTCACTACAAGACCTTCGACCACAGGCCGGGCAAATTCAAGATGTCAAAAATGAAGATCACCGAGCGCCAATTTCAACGCTTCTCGCTCACCCAGCAGCGCCCGGAGTTTTGACCTCGCGGGCACAACACGTTAAGAACTGCATCATGTTTCGATTCCTGGCACAATTGGTCTGTCGCTGGCCCTGGCTGTGCATCGGCGTGTGGATCGGCGTCGCCGTGCTCAGCAGCGCTTTGGCGCCCAGCGCGGAGGAGCTTCAGCGCAGCGAACCCGCCTCGCTGCTGCCCCCCGACTCGCCGCTGAACGTGGGCATGCGCCTGTATGCCGACGCCTTCCCCGACCAGACCGCCCGAAGCAGAATTGTGCTGGTGTTCGAGCGCCCCAGCGGGCTGACCGCCGACGATCGTGCTTTTCTCGCCGACTTGGCGCGCCGCCTCAAGCAGGCCGGCCTGGAGAGCCCCGAGCCCTGGCGGGTGTGGTCGGCCGAACTCAGTCCGGCACTGCGCCTGCGGCTGTACAGCGCAGACGGGCAGTCGGCGATGATCGCCCTGGGGCTCGACGTGAACTTCCTGACCGAGCGCGCTGCCACGGTGGTGGACGAAGTCGAGCGCCGGGCGCACGTGGGATTACCCGAGGGCCTGGCCCTCGAGGTCACCGGCACAGCAGCCATCGGCAGGGAACACAACGTCCGCTCCGCCGACGCCCTGCAAAAGACCACGCGCATGACCATCGCCGCCGTGCTGATCATTTTGGCGCTGGTCTATCGATCCCCGCTGGGGGCGCTCGTGCCGCTGGTCTCGATCGGTCTCAGCGTGTTCGTAGCCTTTCGCGTGTTGGATTTTCTGGCCCAGGCGGGCTGGTCCATTTCCGGCGCCGAGCGGATGTTCACGGTGGTCGTGTTGTTCGGCGCGGGTACGAACTATGCGCTGTTTTGGATCTCGCGCTACCGCGAGAGCTTGTCTCACGGGCGCAGCCGCGCCAAGGCCGTCATGGAGGCCA
>JADFJZ010000141.1 GCA_022565195.1 Planctomycetota bacterium
GCGGTCGGCCTCCGTGCCGACCGTTTCGTGCCGGTGTGGCGATCGCGCAGGCTAAAGCCTGCGGCTCCTTGACCCGACCGGCGGCCGGCGGAACGCCGGCGGTGCGCATGACGAGAGACCGGACACGGTCGGTCCGGTTAGAGGGAGTGCCTGAGGCAGCCTGTCGGGCCTACGCGACGACGTCCAAACGTCCGGACTCGTCGACGACTTTCGTTTCCTGTTCGCCTTCTGCTGGAGCGTCACCGGTCACGACGGTCGGCGTGCCGAGCGGCACGGCCGCGGCTTCCGGCGCTTTGCCTTCCGCAGCCGCTTCGCCCTGCACGGTGTTCACCACTTCGCCCTGCGCGGTGTTCACCACGACCTGATCTTCGCCTTCGTCGGATTCGGGCTCTCTCAGGCCTTGCTCTTCGAGCGACCGGTTGCGCGCTTCCTCGGCGGCGGCCTTGCGGGCCTCGTCATTCTCGGCAGCGTTCTTCTCGTTGCGGCGGTCGATGAGTTCCTGCCCCTGCTGCACCACCGCGCGTGTGGCTGTGCTTGTCAACTGCAGAATGGCCGCCTCGTTGCTGAACGGTATCGCCGTGCCGGACGATTCCTTGTCGCGGTCTGCTCGTTGAATGAGTGTCGGAGACCCCGGAGGAGGCAGCCCGCCTCCCAGTTCCGCACCTGTCAGGATGGACATTGCTTTTACCCCTTACTTCGGCGACTTTCCCAGTAGGGCAAATGTAGAATACGAAGGCGGGCGGGCCAAGAATTTGAGGGCGATTTTCGGCCTGCAGGGTCCGACTCAGTTTGCCATTGAATATCCGGACGTTCGTGATTAGGTTCCCATGTCATGGACGCACGCGCTTCTCGGACGCAGCCTAACTTAGCCGGCCTGCTCCGCCTGAGGTTTCGATAATCGGACCATGATCCTCGCCGCCAAGTGGATTCTGCCCATTAGCCAACCGTTCATCGAAGACGGCGCCATCGCGGTGCGCGACGGTCGTATCGAAGGGATCGGCCCGCGCCGCGAGTTCGCCAACGCGGAGGTCGAAGATCTCGGCGACTGCATCATTATGCCCGGATTGATCAACGCGCACACGCACCTGGAACTCGGCCATTTGCAGGGCGCGATCGATCAGCCCGGCGATCTGGTGGAGTGGTTGCTTCGGATCGTCGCCAGCCAGCACGGCTTGAGCCAGGACCAGCTCCGGGAGCGTACGGAGACCTCCGTCCGCACGGGTGTCGAAGAGTCACTGGCGGCGGGCGTCACGACCGTCGGCGATGTCAGTCGCTTCTGCGCGCTGACCCGCCCGTTGTTGCGCGATGGACCTCTGAGAGTGGTATCCTTCGGCGAGGTGCTGGGCATCGGCAAGGGCCGACTTCGCGTCGATGAGCGTTTGCGGGCGGCCGGCGACCGGCAACACGATTCCAACTTCCTGATCACGGCACTTTCGCCACACGCGCCTTACTCGATCGAGGGAGACGGCATCGAACGCGTTATCAACCACGCCCGCCAGCACGACATGCGGACCTGCATGCACTTGGCGGAGAGCGTGGAGGAAATCCAGTTTCTCGAAACGGGGCAAGGCCGATTCCGGGAGCTGCTGGAGCAGATCGGCGTGTGGGACGACTTGATCCCCGTCCCCGGGCATACGCCCGTCCGCTGGATGTGCGAACTTGGCGGCCTCGGGCCGGAATGCGTGATCGCTCACGGAAACTACGTGGACGTTGATGAGATTGATTTGCTCTGCGCCACGGGCACGAGCGTGGCCTACTGCCCGCGCACGCACAGCTACTTCGGCCACCCGCCCCACCCCGTGCTGGAACTGATGGGCGGCGGGGTGAACGTTTGCGTCGGCACGGACAGTTTGGCCTCCAATCCATCGCTTTCAGTGTTGGAGGAGTTGATTCACATTCGGAACGAGCACGCCGAATTGCCGCCCGACGTGATATTGGCCATGGGCACCCTCAACGGCGCCCGGGCCCTGGGTCTGGCCCACGAGATCGGCTCACTCGAACCCGGCAAGCAGGCGGATCTGGCCGTCTTTCGTTGCGCCGACGACCTCGCCGACCATCCCGAACAGGCATTGCTGTCGGGCGATTCCTCGCTCGCCCGACTCTACGTCGCGGCCAAACGAATCCACTGAACAGGAAAGAGAAAAAGAGGAAGGGGAAGCGCTCTCCCCAGCAGGCATAGTCGTAGATGAGTCACACGGTCTCTCTCCGCATCGTACCCGTCCTCAACTGGCTACAGGCTACTCGCTACTTTGCCTAGGCGGATCAATCGAACTCGTCGCCGCGAAAAGTGTCGCCCAGATAGGTTCGGCGAACAACTTCGTCGGTGATCAATTCTTTCGGCGTACCGTGCCGGAGCACTTTGCCTTCATCCAAAATATAGGTGCGGTCCGTGATGGTCAGGATCTCGCGGACGTTGTGGTCGGTCAGCAAAATGGAAATCCCCTGCTCATCGCGCAGCTTGAGGATGTCGCGCTGCAGATCATGCACGGCGATCGGATCGACGCCGCTGAACGGCTCATCGAGCAGCAGCAGTCTGGGGTGGGTGATCAGCGCTCTGGCGATTTCCAGCTTGCGGCGCTCACCGCCGGACAACGTTCGGGCAAGCTGTCGCGCGTTGACCGTCAAGCCAAAGCGCTCCATGAGTTCCTCCGCTTGCCTGCGACGGTCCGCCTCGCTGAGATCTTTCAAGGACTCCAGGATGGCGAGCAAGTTGTCCTCGACCGAGAGTCTCTGGAATACACTGGGTTCCTGTGACAAGTAACCCATCCCGCGCCGCGCCCGCTGATACATGGGCAAATGACTGATGTCCTCGCCGGCCAGCACAACCCGGCCTTCATCCGACGCAATCATGCCGACGGTGATTCGGAACGAAGTGGTCTTGCCGGCGCCGTTTCGGCCCAGCAAGCCGACGATCTCGCTCTCGCCGACTTCAAATCCCACGCGATCGACGACACGCCGGCCATCGTAGGTCTTGATCAGATTATGTGTTTCCAACAATGGCATTTGAAGTACCAGCCAGCTCGCTAAACACCCGAAATTCCAGTGGAAAGTCTGTTAGATAAAGAAGGTGAGAATCAGGATGAACTCCCTCTCAAACAGAATTCTCAACGATCCGGAAACACGCCGCCCTCTGCTTTCGATTCAAGCTGCGTGACTACGTAAGCTACTGTTCAGCATAATGTTAAGTTCGTTTGTGCGATTCATTACATACCTTCAAGATAGAGGTTCACGTCTCTGTCGGGAATACTCTGAGACGATCGCCGGGCGACTGCAATCGCAGCCTGTTGATTTCCTGTGGATAACCTCGTGGTAGCAATGGAGACGAGGCATCGTTCGGAATCTCACTCTGTTGCCAGCGGTTCATAGCTTCGCGTGCTGCATTTCGAGATAGCGTGAACCCCACCACCGGCTATCGCGAGGCGCCGGCGGCTGCATGGACTCATCGAATCCAACGCATCTTCCCCACGCTGGGAATCACACCAAATCTCTTGAGCACCGGCAGCCAACGGAGCCGGTGGCCGCTGGGCCAGTAAACAAAAAACGCCTTGCCGATCAACTGGTCCGCCGGAACGGTGCCAATTTGATAGTCCCGCCCGCGCTTCACCAGATAGTCGCCGGGCTTGATCCACAGCCGCGAGTCCTGGCTGGCGGGGCTGTTGTCGCCGAGCATAAAGTGCTCGCCGTCGCGCAAGTAGATGGGGCTGCCGGTCGTGCCCCAGGGCAGATGTCCGTCGTTGCTGCTGGGCGCACTCTTTTTGTAATGGACGTCGCGATCGAGCACGAGATGCGCCAACGTCAAATCCAGATCGTCGGCGTAGATCCGCGCACGGGGATGATTATGGCGTTGGCTGCGTCCTCGAAGTTTCTTGATGTTGGGGGCGTAGTCTTCATCCGTCGTCTCGATCAGCGGTTCGGTGGCGCCGTTTATTTTCACGTACACGCGGTAATCCACGATGCCAAATTCGATCTCGATCGGCTCGCCGGCTTTCCACGGGAACATGTGGGCGATCTTGCGGATCGGCTGTGATTGCCCTTCATGTTTTCCTGCGCTCTTGAGAACAACTTCGCCGTTGGGGTCGAACTCGGCCACGAAGATGTCATCGTGCTTCGAGAGCCGGAGCCCAAGCACGCCGGCGCCAGCGGCATAGTCGAGGACCAGCTTCATACGCAGGTCGCCGACCTGATCTGAGGGTTCACTCATACGGCTGCCGTAGTTGTAGGCGTAAAAATCCTCGATCGGCTTGCCCATGAACTCGATCGTCTGTCGTTCCTCATCGAGGCCGTCGAATCGAATTCGCGGCTGCGACGTGTTCCAGCGGCTCACGTCCGCAGGGGAGTCGGTGGCTTGCCACCTCGGCGGAGGGCGTCTCCGCTGCGCCTCGCGAGGCAAGTAATCCTGATGGAAAACCACGCGCCACAGTGCCTCCTGTGCGATCGAGGTCTTGCGCTGAATGCGATACTTCGAGTTCAAGGCAGAAGCCAACTTCTCTTGCAAGAGCCTAAGCTGACTAGAACTGCCGCTTCTGCCGGACTGGAAGACTTGATATTTTGTATCGATCAATTGATCCAGCAGAGTCTTGGTTTTCGAATCCAGTTCGTCCACGCGGCACGTGTAAACGTCGCCGTCGATGATCTCCAGCACTTCGTTGGGCACGCCGACGAGTCGCTTGATGTAGTTGTCTTCGCCGTTGAGCGGATTCTTGAAGACCACCACGTCCCAGCGCTGCGCTTCGAGCAGCGGGCCGCCCAGGTCGAAAGGCCATTTGAATACCAGGATGCGGTCGCCGCTCTTCGGCTCAAAGCTCAAGTGTGAGATGAGTTCCGCCACCTCCGGGCTTTTGGGTTTGAGGTTCGGCTGGAACCACTGCTTCCGTTTTATGCAGCGGTTCCGGGAAACATGATAAGGAAGGAGTTCGTGACTCGCAGTCGCCCAGTCGCAATTGGGACACTTGATCTTCTCACGTTCGGCGTGACGATCCGGTAGGCCGTAGGCGTATTCCCATCCGCACTCGGTGCAGATCTCCGTACCGTGCTTGCCGAACAGGGTCGGCGCCATCGAGCCGGTCGGAATGACGAACGCCTCGACCAGGAACCCGCGAAAGACGAACGCCAGGATAAACGCGATCACCAGCGACTCGATGGTGTCCTTGATGTTCTCGACTTGATCGGTCGGCGCTCTGCCGGCTGTATGTGTTGGAGCTGAACTCATCCTGACTTTCCGTAAGAACTCTACGGCTTGCGGGCCGCAAACACTTCATCCAATGTGGCCCGCCACCGTTGATCGTCACAGCGTTTGCCGAAATCCGCCCGCATGGCATCGGCCAGGTCAAACCGCTCCTGCTCGAGCAGCAGCAGAGCGGTGACATAATAGGGCCAGGGCGAAGCGTCGTCCGCCGAAGAGAGGAATTGTAACGCCTCATAAGCATACGTAAACAGCCGGAAATCACGCTCCTGTTGGCCCCCGAAAAGCCCCTCAAGGCGGTCGGTGATCGCTTCAGGCCGGCCCTTTGCGACGGCGACCA
>JADFJZ010000142.1 GCA_022565195.1 Planctomycetota bacterium
TGAGGTAGTAGATGATCACATCGGCCAGCACCGCAGCGCCCAAAACGCCGTAGGCCAGCACCGCATTGGTTCTGAGATAGAGGAACGAAATCAACCCGGCCACCCCCACGATGAGCAGGCCGGTGATCTGCGGGAAGTTCTTGCGGATGAACATTTCCTCGCCGCCGCAAAGTGCGCATTTCCGCAGCGTGCGATCCCGGACCAGCGTCGCAGTGTCGCGCAGGGTGTAGTCGCGGCGGCATCGTGGGCAGGCGAACGTCTCGTCGCCGGTGCCGAGCGGTCGGTATTCGATCAACGCCGGACATTGCTCGTCGCGGCAAGCGAAGCGAATTTTCATTATAGCGCGCTCCCCATACTGCTGATCAAATACCGGCTGGTCAGCTCGCCGACGGCGACGAGTATGGACATGAAGAACAGGATGCCGGTTGCAGACTGTGTGCTGCGAAGCCGGACGCATTGCCAGACCATGTATGCGAACACCGTCGGCAAGACCAGCCCGATGCCGATGCGCATCGAGAGGGGCATCCAGCTTGAGGCCAGGCGCGTCGAGAATGCGCCGTTGGAATCCGATACGCCGGACGCCAAGGCGCCCACCGCCAGCATGACGAGCAAGAAGCCCCAGCGCGCTCCGAGCGCGACGAACAGCAGTTGGCTCGCCCTCTTGAGCGGGTCGATGGACATCTCGCTGGCCGTCAAGTAACGGTGGCCGAGCAGCCAGGCGACCGTCACGCTGCCGAGTAACAGACCGCCCAGGAGGTGGCTGATGGCAGCCGACGGCGCGGGTGCCGAGGCCATTGACATGGGCTCGGCCCACAGCAGCCCGGCGACGAGTCCTGCTGCACCGCAGAGGCCCAAAAGTGATCGGACCAATCCGGACACCTTGTAACGCCGGGAGTGAAGCAATGGAGACATGCTCAATGCGGTCAGAGCAAGTAGCGCCGACGCGATGATCGCCACATCGACGGGCAGCGACTGCTGAGGCGTGCCTTGCACATGCTGATGCACGAGCCAGACCGCCGCCGTTGTCGCAGTCGCGAGCGCGATCACGCAGATCAACCTCACGAATTGCCAAGGCATCTTCGTGAGCGGACATGAGGCCAGAGCAAGGCACATGCCGCCGGTCGTGAGTATCAAGAGAGGCACCAGCATAGGACGCGCCATCCTAGCGCAAGGGACGCCCCGCTGCAATGTCCGGTAACGATGATCGATATGCCAATGCGGCTGTGTTTCGCGTGACCGTAGCCCTTGGAGATTGCCTTTGGCGGTGGGCGGGCCCTAGAATCACTGAGGAAGCTGCGATCACTGAGGAGATGGAAGATGAAGCGCCATACCCTGTTACTGTGCGGGAGCTTGTTGGCCGCCATGCTTGCCGGTTGTGCTCGCGCCCAGCGCCCCACGTTCTACCGTGCGTCGATGCTGTTCGATCCAATACCGACTCTGCACAACGCGGGCGAATATGCTGCTCGGGCCAGTTGGCCGACGGCATCTACCTACATCGATGATGGCGAGCAGATCCGCTACCGCGTGCAGTTCTATGATTACCAGGGGACTCCGTTCCATGGCAGAGACTACTTCATCCGGCGGTTCACGGCCGTCAGGGAAGGGCGTGGACACCGGTAGGAATCGTTCGTAATCGGTTTTCGGACAATACGTTAAGTTAAAACGACCTTCAATGAGCACGTCAGAAGACGTAAGCCATTGATAATAATGATGTTACAGAAATCGCTACCTCCCGGCGGGGGCTTGCTCAGAAACAGCTTGATTGATGAAACTACTTACGGTACGATGACTTGTGGCGATTTCAGCGCTTCTTGCGATCGAGATTTTGGAAGCGCTTACTCGAAGTTGTGAAAATCGGATCCATGAGTCATCGAAGGGGATGGGTATCGCCTTGCCCTTGAGGCTTGTCAAGTCTAGAGCGAGGCAGAGAAACGTGAGGGACGAACAATGGCCACAATCACCAAGAAAGAACTCATCGATCGAATCGCGGAGCAGACCGCCAACAAACGCGTGGTCGTGAAACGTATTATTCAGACTTTCCTCGACGAGATCATCGACGAACTTGGTAGCGGTAACCGCTTGGAGTTCAGGGACTTCGGAGTCTTTGAGAGCAAGAATCGGGCCGCTCGCGTTGCTCAGAATCCCAAGACCCTGGAGCGAGTCACCGTTCCTCCCAAGCGAACCGTCAAGTTCAAAGTAGGCAGATTGATGAAACAGCGGCTGCAAGGTAATTCATCAGGCAGCCCCACTCAGTCCGAGACGAAGGCGGGGTCCACCGCCGGGCCAGTACAGCCTCCGACTCAGTTTGGCACTTGAGCAAGCCACCACTCACCTCATAACATCTTGCGTTTCAAGAAGATATGATTTTTATCAATCCCTTGTCTTGATCCTGCAGACGATGTAGCATATAACCTTATAGAGACTGATTCTCAATTAGGTCATTGGAGCTGCGGCTGAGATGGTTGGTGCGAATCCTGCGACGATACAGTTGTCCACATTGTCGATCGGCAGTTGTGCGAAGGTGCGGCACATTGGATCCCATGTTCAGGCTTCGCGCCTGCGTGAAATCGGCTTGTGTGAAGGCCAGGAACTGGAGGTTCTCTGTGCCGGCGATCCGATGATCTGTCGCGTCGGCGCTTGCCGAGTCGGCATATGTGTCAGGCTCGCCTCCGAAGTCCATGTGGCCACCTCAAGCTCCGCCTGATCGCTCGAGTATTGCAACCCGTGCCCAAAGACACCTCAGCGATGCCAACCCTCGCCGCCCATGAACTTCCGACAACGTCTGTCCGCCGAATCGCGATCCTGGGCAATCCGAATTCCGGCAAGACAACGGTTTTCAACGCACTCACGGGCCTCCATCACAAGGTGGGCAATTACCCGGGTGTGACCGTGGAGCGGCGCGAAGCCAAGCTGGCTCTCGCCAATCATCACGATGTCTCACTTGTCGATCTTCCCGGCACCTACAGTCTGGTACCTCGCAGTACGGATGAGCGCATTGCGCGCGACGTTCTGCTGGGCCTGCTGAAAGGGGTCGAGCCGATTGACGGCGTACTCATCGTGATCGACTCCGGCAATCTGCGGCGCAACCTCTACTTGGCGACACAGATCATTGACCTCGGCTTCCCGGCTGTACTGTGCTGCAACATGATCGACGCTGCGGAAGCGAACGGCGAGGCCATCGACATCGATCGGATCTCCGAGCGGCTGGGCATCGCGGTCGTGCCGACGGTGGCCAATCGAGGTCAGGGCATTGGGGAATTGAAGCAGGCGATCGACGCACTGAACCGTCAGAGCGGACACGATTCCAAACTCAACCTCCCCGACAACATTCAGCATGAAGTGCAGAAACTGGCTTCTCGAATCTCGACTGTGGGCATCGGCCGCTCCGGCCGCGAGCACAACCTCGCGACGCTGCTGTTGGCCAGCAGCCGAGCAAGTTCGGACCCGGCCGACGAAACGTTGATACCGGCCTCCCTCGTCGCCGACGTGGATCAGGCGCTGGCCCGCTTGAAGGAAGCCGGCGAACCCGAACCCGATGCGGCCATCACGCAGGCCCGCTTTGATTACATCCGAGGCATCGTCGCCGAGGTGGTGTCGACGGGACGGGGCAACCGCAGGACCTGGAGCGATCGGATCGATCGTGTCGTGACGCATCCGATCCTGGGGCAGCTCATCTTCGTGGCGGTCATGTTCGTGATGTTCCTGGGCATTTTCAGCGGTGCTCAGCCGATCATGGATGGCGTCGAGGGCCTGTTTGCGGCTGTGGGCGGATACCTGGGGACGCACATGTCCGAAGGCGTATTGCGCAGCCTGCTGGTCCACGGCGTGATCGACGGCGTTGGGGCGGTCGTCGTTTTCCTGCCGCAGATCTGCATTCTGTTCTTCTTCCTCTGCATGATGGAGGATACCGGCTACATGGCCCGGGCGGCGATGGTCATGAACCGGGTGATGACCAAAGTCGGCTTGCCGGGCAAGAGCTTCATTCCGCTCCTGAGCAGTTTCGCCTGCGCGATTCCCGGCATTATGGCTGCCCGGACGATCGAGAATCAGCGCGACCGCTTTGTCACGATCCTCATCGCGCCGCTGATGAGTTGTTCCGCTCGACTGCCGATTTACATCATCATGATCGGCGCCCTCTTCACCGGCAACGTATGGCTGCAGGCCGGCATCATGCTGTCGATGTATTTGCTGGGGATTGTGACGGCCTTGATCGTCGCGGTGGTGCTCAAACGCACGCTGTTTCGGGGGCCGCAGTCGGGTTTCTTGCTCGAACTGCCGCCGTACCGCCGTCCGCATGTGCCGGTGGTGCTGCGGGCCATGTGGGAGCGCAGCATGTTGTTCTTGAAGGACGCGGGCACGATCATCTTCGCGGTGAGCGTGATCTTGTGGGCCATGGCCTACTTCCCGCGCGCCGACGCCGCCGAGCAGGATGCCAGCCGGCAACTGCGGCAGAGCTACATGGGCCAGGTCGGCCTACTGATCGAGCCGGTCGTCAAGCCGCTGGGATTCGATTGGAAGATCGGCATTGGCTTGGTGGGCAGTTTTGCCGCTCGCGAAGTCTTTATCAGCACGATGGGCATCGTGTACGGCGTGGGCGAAGACGCCGACGAAGCCTCCGAGCCGCTGCGTGAGAAAATCGCTTCAGCGACTTGGCCCGACGGCCGGCGCGTTTACACGCCGCTGGTCGGGGTCAGTCTGATGGTGTTCTACGCGCTGGCCTGCCAGTGCATGTCCACGCTCGGCGTGGTCAAGCGCGAGACCAACAGTTGGCGCTGGCCGATCTTCATGTTCGTCTATATGACCGCGCTGGCCTACGGCGCGTCATTGTTGGTATATCAAGTCGGATCGGCGATGGGTTGGGGCGTATGACGGGCAAATGGAGTTGTACTCAGTAGCGGCCTGCGTTCCGCAGGCCGGTGTTTAACGCCTTCCTATTGAGCCGCGAAACGTGGGCCGGTGCGGGATTACTCAGAGCGTCGATCGATGTTTAGTTGGATGGGTGACTGCGGGCTGCCGTCGGGGGCTTGCAGGGCTTCGCGAGAGGGGCGGGCGTAGCCAGCGAGGTCGCTGGCGGTCGGGATGGTGATCTCCAGCCACACGGTGTCATCGTCGAGCACGACGCGGCCATCGGTAAGTTCGGCGGGCAGCAGAACAGTGTCGCCCGGCTTGAACGGCAGCTCGGTGTTGCTTCGGCCGTAGACCAGTTTGCCCCGGCCGCTGAGCACGATCCAGACGACGGGCTCGGCGTATGCGATGCGCTGCTCGACGCCGACGGCCATGCGAACCTTCTCGATGATGAAGGACTCGCAGGTCACCAGCCGCGTCACCGTCGTCCAATGGCTGGCGACGTGGCTGCGCTTCATGGCGGACTCGTCGGCAGGGCCGAAGTGGATGCACTCCAGCGCGCTGGCGATGTGCAGTTCGCGCGGTTGGCCGGTGGCTGAGTCGACGCGGTTCCAGTCGAAGACGCGGTAA
>JADFJZ010000143.1 GCA_022565195.1 Planctomycetota bacterium
TCAGCTCGCTCGAATGTCTGCCCTTCGGCGCTTGCTGTGCAAGTGACGGTTCGTGCGATGATCTCCAGTCACCTGCCGATTGTGCCGGGGCGGGGGGCATCTACCAGGGTGACACGACCGACTGCACGTCCGCGAACTGTGTACCGTTCGGCGCCTGCTGTGCGAGCGACGGCAGTTGCGCCGATTTTCAGACGCAGCCTGACTGCGCTGAATCCGCAGGTCTGTACCAGGGCGATGCGACGGATTGCGAATCCGCCGGTTGCGCGCCGTTTGGAGCGTGCTGCCTGCCCGATGAGAGCTGCCTGGATCAGATTACTCTCAGCCTCTGCGATACCGCCAGCGGCAGTTATCAGGGCGACGGCAGCACGTGCCCGGAGGTGGACTGCACGATTCCGACCGGCGGCTGCTGCATGAGTGACTTCTCGTGCAACGAGAATGTGACCGAGGACGATTGCGGGGCAGCCGGGGGCACTTACCTCGGCGACGGCAGCGATTGTACGAATTGCAGTGAGGAACCAGCCGCCTGCTGTGACCTCATGACCGGTGAGTGTGTCGGCGATCTTGGGCCCAGCGAGTGTGTGGCGCAGGGTTACGAGCCCCAGAAAACAGGCACCACCTGTGCGTCCACCGAGTGCCCGATTGTGCAGGGTGCCTGTTGCCTGACCGACGGGAATTGCGCCGACGAGTTGTCAATCCCGGCATGTGAGGCTGCTGGAGGGATCTTTCAAGGTAAAGGCGTGGCCTGCGTTGACGTCGATTGCGCGCCACCGACGGGAGCGTGCTGCCTGGAGAACGGTGATTGCCTGGAGAATCGCACCGACGCCGAATGCAGCGCCGAGGGCGGCACGTTTGCGGGGGCCGGCGTCGACTGCCTCACTGCCGATTGCCTGCCGACGGGCTCCTGCTGTTTGAATGACTCCGTTTGCGTGCCCGACGTCACCGCCGACGCGTGTGCGTTGGCCGATGGCGTGTACCTCGGTGACGGCAGCGACTGCACATTCTGCAGCACCTCCCCGCAGGCGTGTTGTACGCCGAATACCGGGGATTGTGCGGATCAACTGCCTGCGCAGTGCTTCGATCAAGGCTTGGAACCTCAGGGGCCGGACACGACCTGCGACAACACCGACTGCAGCGTCACGGGTGCCTGCTGCCTTGCCGGTGACAAATGTCTCGAAGTCGATACCGAAACGTGTGTCGTTCTTGAAGGCGCCTATGGCAGCGACGGCAGCACTTGTGATCCGCTTCCGTGTCCGATCGTAGCGTGCCCGGAAGATCTTGACGGCGACGGTACGGTCGGGGCGTTCGACTTGGCGCTGGTGTTGGGCTTCTGGGGCCCCTGCGAGCAGCCGTGCGTGCCCGGCCCGCCGGCGACGACCTGCCAGACCGACCTCGACGGCGACTGCGACACCGGACCGTTTGACTTGGCCTTGATCCTGGGCTTCTGGGGCCCGTGCGAATAAGAGGACTGAGGACTGAGGACTGAGTGCTGAGAGCTGAGAGCTGAGTGCTGAGGAACGCTCGCCTTCCGGCTATTTAGCCCCGGGCATGCCCGGGGTTCTCCGAACCGCTCAGCGCCGAGCGCGGTATACTCTCTCCATGTCTTTGATTTCCGATCAGGCAATCGTGTTGCGTCGGCTCGACTATTCCGAGACGTCGCAGATTCTGGCGTTGTTCACTCGTGAGCATGGGCAGGTGCGCGTCATTGCCAAGGGCATCAAGCGCAGCACGCGGTTGCGCTTCGCGGTGGGGATCGACCTGCTCGAACTGGGTCAGGTGGTGTGGTCGGCCCGCGTGGATCGCCCTCAGAACCTGGCCATTCTGACGGAATGGAAGCAAGTCGATGCCTTCGTCGGGTTACGTGAGCGGCTCGAACGACTGTACGCAGCCCAATACGCCGCCGAGATTACGGCGGAACTGACCATTGATCAGGATCCCCACGCTACGCTGTTTGACGATATGCAGCTCTTTCTGCAAGAGTTGTCAGTGGTCAGTTCTCCGTCGTCCGCAGAACCCCGGGCCTGCCCGGGGCTAAATATCAGGAAGCGGAGTGTTTCTTATTCCGCGACTCGACTGAGCTCGCCGAAGTCAATCCGCAATCCGAATCCCGCAATTCCCAGTCCTCAGTCCTCCCGGACGTTGGTGGATTTGTGCGAATTCCAGCGCTCTGTGTTGATCGCGACTGGGTTCATGCCGCAGGGTGACAGTTGTGTCGGATGCAGGTCGGCGATTACGCCGGACGAGGCGGAAGGCGTGTATTTCACTTCGCACGAAGGCGGGCTGCTGTGCCGGGATTGCGAAGCAAGCTACGTCGAGAAGCGGCTGGTGAGCCCGGGCGCGATTCGTGTGCTGTCAGGCGGCCCTGTCGATCAGCACTCGGCACTCAGCACTCAGCATTCAGCACTCAGTCCTCAGTCCCCAGTCCTCGATCCGTTGGCGGGCGAGGTGTTTGCTTTGCTGAACTACCACATTTCGCACCTTATGCACAAAGAGCCCCGTCTCGCCAAGTTCGTGCGCGCAGCCATTTAGCCCCGGGCATGCCCGGGGTCCTGCTGCATTGCCAAATCGGCGCCGGGCGTCTAGAATCTGCACGTTCCGAGACGCACCCCTGTGCAGTCTCCAACCAATCAATGGGCGAGGACGCAGTACGTTGGCACTCCGAATTCCACTTTCGCTCTCGATGATAATCCTGACTGCCGCATTGTTGCCGGCAGCGGTCTGGGCCGATGATCCACCTCGTGATCGCGCCGAGCAACTGGAGTTCGATCCTCAGACGGGTCAGTGGATCGAGATCGAGCCGCCGGAGCCCGGCACGCCCGAGGGCGATCTGGCTATTGCCCGGCGACATTTGGCAGACGGCCACACGGGCCGCGCCCGCAAGGCGTTCAAGAAGTGGCTCAAGAATCATGGCCAAGCGCACGCCTTGGCGCGGGAAGCGCGGCTGGGCCTCGCGGCCGTCGAATTGGGCGATCGGAACTACTACAAGGCTTACGGTATCCTGGATCCTCTTGCCGCCGAGTTCGGTACCGATGATGTCACGCTGCAAGCAGTGGAAATGGAGTTCGTCGTCGCCGAAGTATTCCTGTCTGGCACCAAGCGGAAGTGGCTGGGGATGAGAATCCGAGGCAGCGAGGACTTGGGCATCAAGATCCTCGACGACATTACCTTCAATTACCCCGACACCGGTCTGGCGGAAAAAGCGCTCAAGACCAAAGCCGACCATTACTTTCAACGCGGAGATTTCGATCTCGCCGAGGACGAATACGCGAGCCTGATCACGTCGTTCCCGAGGAGCCAGTGGCTTCTGGCGGCCAGCCTGCGTCGCGCCCAAGCCACCCTGGCCCAGTTCCCCGGAACGGATTTCGACGACGCTGCACTGATTGAGGCGGAGGAAAGGTTCCTGCGCTTTCGCACCGCGTTTCCCCAAGCGGCCCAGCCGCACGACGTGGACTTGATTCTGGAGGATATTCGCAACCGGCGGGCGCAGAAGGAATTTGAAATCGGGCAGTACTACGCGAAAGTTGGCCAGGACCGGGCGAGCGCGTTCTACTATCGTTCGGTAATCGACAATTGGCCCGGCACGGTGGCCGCCACGCAAGCGACAGCGGTTCTCGCGCAGATGGGCCTGTTTCGTGAAGCGTCCACCGAACCGGCGACCCGAACTCTGGAACCCCTGCCGGACGGTTCTTTGACGGGAGTACCGCAGTGACGAATCAGCATCGCGGTCTACTGTTTTCCGGATTTGCTGTGCTGTGCGCCAGCGGCTGCGGCTACACTACCGAGCGGCCTTTCCCCACACATGTCCGGTCGGTCTTCGTGGAGATGTTCCACACGCGCGATTTCCGCAAAGACCTGGAATTCAAGCTCACCGAAGCATTGGCCAAACGCGTCGAAATGGACACGGATTACCGTCTCGCACCGCGAAAGGACGCCGACACCGTCCTGAGCGGCGAGATCATCGAAATCCGGCAGAACCGGCTGGGCGATGATTTTCGGACCGCCCTGCCTCGCGAAATGGGGGTCACGTTCGTGCTGAGCTTCCGCTGGAAAGACCAGCGCTCGGGAAAGATCCTCGCTGAGCGCCAGCGATCCGCATACACAACGACCTATATTTCGCCGGTGGGGGAATCCTTCTTCGACGGAGCGGTTCGTGGACTCGACGGCGTGGCGGAGCAAGTGGTCGAGGCCTTGGAAACGGCGTGGTAGTTGGTCTATAATCTATCACTTCTTTCCTGCCGATAGGGTGAGGGCAGGCGGTTCTCGAGGCTCCTGAATGTCTGAATCCAACAAACCCAACCGTTCCGACGACTCCGGCGGCGATTCGCGCCAATCCAAACCCAGCATGAAGATGTCGCGCGGCGTTTTCGGCTGGGTGGTCATCGTCAGCTTCATTCTCATGCTGCTGATGCTGCTGTCCCAGAATATGAACTCCAAGAAGCCGATGACCATCAGCGATTTCAACCAAAAACTGGAGGCGGGCGAGATCAAGAGCGTCACACTGCGGGACCACGCCGTGGAAGGTACCCGCGAACTCATCGGCGATCAGGCCGGCGCCAACCCGGAGTTCAGCATCAAGTGGCCCAACCCGATGGACAATAAAGAGTTGCTGGGCCGTCTGGAGAAGTACCTCACCGCAAGTGGCGGCAAGTGGGAGTACAAGCCCAGCAGCACTCTGTTGATAACCGTCTTGATAAACCTGCTGCCCTGGGTAGTGCTGGTGGCGCTGTTTTGGTTCCTGATTCTTCGCCCGATGCGGGCCGGGGGCGGTGCCGCCGGCATGTTGGGCAACTTCGGCCGCTCGCGCCATCGCCTGGCCAGCAAAGAGCACACCAACATCACGTTCGATGACGTGGCCGGCATCGACGAAGCCAAGGAAGAAGTCGGCGAGATCATCGAGTTTCTGAGCAACCCGCGCAAGTTCCAGCGCATCGGAGGCAGAATTCCGCGCGGCATCCTGCTCGTCGGGCAGCCGGGCTGCGGCAAGACACTGCTGGCGAAGGCCATCGCCGGCGAAGCCGATGTGCCCTTCTATTCGATCAGCGGCAGCGATTTCGTCGAGATGTTCGTCGGCGTGGGCGCCTCGCGGGTGCGCGATTTGTTCAAGTCCGCGAAGGAAAACTCGCCCTGCATCATCTTCCTGGATGAGATCGACGCCGTTGGGCGCCGGCGCGGAGCGGGCTTCAGTGCGGGCGGCCATGACGAGCGTGAGCAGACCCTAAACGCGATCCTCGTCGAGATGGACGGTTTCGAGACCAATGACCAAGTCATCGTCATCGCGGCCACCAACCGGGTGGACGTGCTGGATCCGGCCCTGGTCCGCCCCGGCCGATTCGATCGGCAGGTGGACGTCCCCTCGCCGGACGTCAAAGGCCGCTTCGAGATTCTGAAGGTTCACGCCCAGAAAGTGAAGCTCGGCCCCGACGTTGACTTGCAGCGAACGGCCCGGGCCACACCGGGTTTCAGCGGGGCCGAC
>JADFJZ010000144.1 GCA_022565195.1 Planctomycetota bacterium
GCGGTGGCCGGCTGGCCGACCGACCGACTGGTGGTCCGCGTGCGCTGGAGCCGCGGGGCGGAGTTTTCCGGCACCTGCATCTACGCCACGAACCGCCTGTACATCAACCTCGGCCGCCAACTGCAATATCCCTATCGCATGGAGACGCACTGCGCCCGAGGCCGCAAAGCCTGGGGGCAATACTACAAGCCCAGCAGCCACCTCGAACTCTGCGACGGCTACCAAGTATGCCTCTTCATTTTCGCTCACGAGTATTACCATTGGCTGGTCAAGAAGGCCAAGCGGAACACATCACAGAAAGAGTCGATGTGCGACCGCTTCGCCGCGCGCGTGCTGATCGACGACTACGGCTGCGTCCTGCGCGACAAGCACGGCCGACCACTGCCCCGCCGGGAGTGGTACACCAAAGACCTCGACGCCTTCGTCGCCGCCGCCGCACAGCGACCGGCAACAATCACGCGCCCACCGCTCCGCCGCGCCGCCCGAGGAGTAATCGCCGAAAACGGCAGCGGTCAGTTGCTCCTGTTCTGATCAACAGTCGGTATCCCGTATTCAGCACCGAGGATTCATTCGTTTAGCGGCGACCCAAAGGGGAGCGCGGTCCAAATTCGGAATGTGGAATTCGGAATGCGGAATCAGAGCACTGAGCACCGGTGATGTGGCAAAGCCAGTCATTAACTTGGCAAACTCGAGGAAAGAAAACGAACCCCACAGTACAGGACGGCGATTCTTGTGAAGAGTCGGACCGCGCTGTACCATCTGGGGTCTGTTTAATGAGGTGTAATATGAAATATCGAATGTGGCGCTGGTTCGTCGCGGCGGCGAGCATCATGGCGGCTCCGGCAGTGGCGCGGGCTGACTTCTCGGTTCTGGAGTTTCCGCAGTTCGCCGAGGATAACGCGCTCAATTGGTTGTTTCAGATTCTGTCGACCATCCTGCTGGCGTTCTCGCAGTTGCTAGGCGGCTTGTTGGGTCTGGGCACGACGGCGGGATAATCTTCACCGAGCCGTGGGCTTCTAGCCCACGCGAACTTTCGCCTTGGGCGGACTTTCGCCCTGGGTGACGTTTCATCTTGGGCGGCGTTCTCCCTGTATGTTGATCCGCGCGACCTGAAGGTCGCGGCTCGTGGGCGTACAAACACGAATGGTAAATACCCATGAATGAAATCCTGTCGCAACTCGGCATTGAAGCGAACAACCTCGGCGCGTTTGCCGGCGAATGGTACGGCAGCGGCAAGCCGCTGGCATCGGTCTCGCCGATCGACGGGCGCGAGATCGCCACGGTCACACAGGCCAGCAAGGACGACTACGAGAAAGTCATCGCCCGCGCGCACTCAGCCTTCCAGCATTGGCGCACGGTGCCCGCGCCGCAGCGCGGCGAAGTCGTGCGGCAGCTCGGCAATGCCCTGCGCGAGAAAAAGGACGCCCTCGGCTCGCTGGTGACTCTGGAAATGGGCAAAATCAAGCCGGAGGGCGACGGCGAAGTTCAGGAAATGATCGACATTTGCGACTTCGCCGTCGGCCTCAGCCGCCAACTGTATGGCCTGACCATGCACTCCGAACGCCCGCAGCACCGCATGTACGAGCAATGGCACCCGCTGGGCGTGATCGGCATTATTTCGGCGTTCAATTTCCCGGTGGCGGTGTGGGCCTGGAACTCTGCACTCGCGGTGGCGTGCGGCGACGCGACGCTGTGGAAACCCTCATCGCAAACCCCGCTGACTGCCATTGCCTGCACGAAAATCGCCGCCGCGGTCTGCCAAGCCAACGGCGTCGATCCGGCGATCTTCTCGCTGGTCATCGGCCCGGGCTCATCGATCGGCGAAACTCTGATCAACGACAGCCGCATCCCGCTGGTGTCCGCCACCGGCAGTTGCACGATGGGCCATCACGTCGGCAAGGTCGTCGGCCAGCGCCTCGGGCGAACCATCCTTGAACTCGGCGGCAACAATGCCATCATCGTCACCCCGCACGCCGACATGGAGATGGCCAACCGGGCCATCCTCTTCGGCGCCGTCGGCACCGCCGGACAGCGCTGCACCAGCACCCGCCGCATCATCGTACACAACTCGAAGCGCGACACGCTGGTCGAGAAGTTGATCACTGCGTACAAGCAAGTCCCGATCGGCGATCCGCTCAAAGAGGGCACACTGATGGGGCCGCTGATTAACACCGGCGCCGTCGAAACAATGCAGCAGGCCATCGTGAAAATCAAGAAAGAGGGCGGCGAGATTCTCTACGGCGGCGAGACGCTCGACGGACCGGAGTACCCCGGCGGCTGCTACGTGCGGCCCTGCATCGCCGCAGCTAAAAACGAAATGGCCATCGTGCAGGAAGAAACTTTCGCGCCGATTCTGTACATCATTCCGTACGAAACACTCGACGAAGCAATCGCCCTGCACAACGGCGTGCCTCAGGGATTATCATCCGCCATCTTCACCACCAACATGCTTGAGGCTGAGCGGTTCTTGTCGGCGGTCGGCAGCGATTGCGGCATCGCCAACGTCAACATCGGCACCAGCGGCGCGGAGATCGGCGGCGCCTTCGGCGGCGAGAAGGAAACCGGCGGCGGCAGCGAATCCGGCTCCGACGCCTGGAAAGCCTACATGCGCCGCCAAACCAACACCCTCAACTGGGGAACTGAACTGCCTCTGGCCCAAGGGATTACGTTCGGCGACTAATGGACGGCAAATGCCACTTGAACACTTGACTAGTTTTCATCCTAATTGGGCCACCAAGACACAAAGGCACCAAGAAGAAAAATGGAAAATTGAAAATGGAGAATTAAAAAAAGAGAACAGGTTACTGATATCAGCAAACGCTCCTGCTCTTGGCCCTTGCTCTTCAATTCTTCATTCTCCATTTCTTTCCTTCGTGCCTTTGTGCCTTCGTGGCCTAATTCAGGCTAACATACGGCGGTAGGCTGGCAAAGGATTGTGTGCTCAGTGGAGCCAAATACGCAACTCGTCAGGGAGCACTAATGGGTCGCAAGCTCGATCAAATCATTCGCAAGGACTGTGTCAAGTGGCTGAAAAGACTCGACGCGAATTCGGTCGATCTCGCCTTCGCTGATCCGCCATTCAACATCGGCTACAAGTACGATGTCTATGACGACCGTCGCGAGGTGGACGACTACCTTGAATGGTCGCGAGAGTGGATCACAGGCGTCGAGCGCGTTTTGAAACCCAATGGAACTTTTTGGTTAGCCATCGGCGACGAATTCGCCGCCGAGCTGAAAATCCTCTGCACGCGCGACATTGGCTTCCATTGCCGGAGCTGGGTCGTATGGTTTTATACCTTCGGCGTACACTGCACGCACAAGTTCACCCGAAGCCACGCGCACCTCATCCATTTCGTCAAGGACCCGAAGAGTTTCACTTTCAATTCTCTGGAAGTTCGCGTGCCATCTGCCCGAGAGCTCGTCTATGGCGACAAGCGGGCCAACCCGGATGGCCGCATGCCGGACGATACTTGGATGATGGCCCCGGTGCTCCCGCCCGATGTCCCAACATACGACGGCTTCGTGTTGCGCCCGCAGGATATTCCAGAGCGCTTCGTTCCGCACAGTGATACGTGGTTTTACTCGCGCGTTGCCGGAACATTCAACGAACGCGGCGGCTGGCATGGCTGCCAAATGCCCGAGCAACTACTGGGACGCATCATCAAGGCGTGCTCCAACGAAGGCGACCTCATACTCGATCCCTTCGCAGGCAGCGGCACAACACCCGCAGTGGCCAAGAAGCTCAACCGCCACTACCTCGCCTGCGAACTCTCCGAAGAATACGCCCGCAACGTCAAGAAACGCCTGGCCAGCATCAAACCCGGCGACCCACTCGACGGCCCCGAAAACGCCGCCCTCAGCGCCCCAAGCACCAAGGCCGGCCGGCGATTGAAGGGAAACGCCGCATCAGACGGCAAGACCACCCCCAAAGGCGAAGCTGGTTCTGCAGAGCGTGCAGGCAACAAGGCCACGAGCCGAAGCCGTGAGCGCGAGACGACGTGTTTCGATTTCGTGGCTGACTCACGCAAGACTGCGTGAGTTCATCAACTGCAAGTACAATCCGTGGAATGGTGAAGACGCGACCCTGCCGGCGGGGTGGAGGATGGCCCCAGGGTCGGGTGGCCCATCTCATTTTCCCGGCCCGTAAGTGCGTGCTCGAGCAATTCAATACTCCTGAATTTGTGGGTCTGGCGGTGTATAATCAGGAGGACGCTGGTCGAATTGAAACGCGAGATCGATCAAGAATGGAGTGATTTGATGAGCCAACATTCCTGGAGCGACCGCATCCTGTGTGACCCGGCTGTTCATCACGGCGAACCTTGCATCCGAGGGACGCGTATTGCCGTGTCAGTCATTGTGGCGAGTTTGGCTGATATGAGCATTGAAGACCTGCTGGGGCAATATTCTCAGCTCACCCGCGAGGATATTCAGGCGGCATTGTACTACGCCGCCGACGCTGCGCGCAGCTCACTGGTTGCTTGAGGTGTCCGTGATTGTGAAGCTCGATGAAGACCTTTCGCCCCTGGTAGCCGAGGTGTTCGAAGAGGCCGGCTGCGAGACGAGAACGGTCGCTGGTCAAGGATGGGGTGGCCTGCCAGATGCCGAACTCTGGAAGAAAGTTCAGGCCGAAGAGATCTTCTTTGTCACTGCCGACAAAGGATTCGGAGACGTGCGGCAGCATCCTCCTGGCTCACATGCGGGCATCTTGCTCCTGCGCCCGGACCGTGAGAGCATCATGGACTTCCGGGCTTTGGTTGTTGACATTGTGTCTGGCCAGAAGATCGAGTCACTGAAAGGTGCCGTGTCGGTGGCAACCCCTCGAGGGCTGCGCTCACGTCGCGCGGGGCACTCCTAACCCGCAGTTCTTCAGATTCAATGATCATCGGAGGATCCGAGAAATGAGGCGAGAAATGAAGGAAATGAGGGACAGGCACTAACATGTATTCGGACGCGAACACAGGCAAGCACAGAAAACGGTGACGGAGGGCACCGAGGAGGCACGAATGAACAACGCAGAAGCCCTACAGGAACTTCAGAAGGAATTGTCCAAATGCGATTTTTAAGATCAATTTCATGCCACGTAATACTTATTACTTCTCCACACCTCTGCGCCGTACATAGTTGAAGCTGGAACACAAGTCGATTTAATTGTGAAATATGCGCCGAAGATAACCGATTAAGAAATTTTTTGATTTCATCTGAACTTAGCACTCGATCTCTAGGTTTTTCTAGCGCTGGTTTGTCAATTGCGACACACGGACTCGATGTCAAAATATCTCTAGATACGGCAAATTTAAACATTTTTCGGACCAGGGCCAACTTTCTATTCTCCTGTATTGGAGAGCCACGAGTTACAATCCCATCAAGCAAAAATATTATTTGCCGACGCGTAATATTGTGGGCTTTCTGGCTCCCTATTTTCGGTATTATA
>JADFJZ010000145.1 GCA_022565195.1 Planctomycetota bacterium
ACCTCCACCACCAGGTCGGGGCCGAGTTCCGCGAATTTGTGCCGTTGGTCCTCCGACGGGATGCGTTCCTGGCGAACAAACGCCACGTCCGGCGCCCGAACCGTGTCGGGACTGCGTGCCAACGTGAAACCCGTTTCCGCAGCGAGGACGACGCCCAGATCGTTCTTCCGAACATGCTGAATAATCAAGTAGTTGATCTGTGAGGCCACGCGCCCGTGCTCGAACCCGGCCGGCGTCATCATGCTAAGTTCCCCTTTCACAAGTTCGTAGGAATTCCCGTCATCCGGCAGGACCAGCAACTCTTCGGCAGTGATCGCCCTTTTTTGGATCATCGGAGTACCCTCGCCTTCACCGCCATTATACGTCAAGCGATGCTGCTTGTGCCATTATTTCGTCCCCAGCGGCGATAGCCTGTGGTCGAACGGCTTGGGCCCGCCGCATTCATCGCAGGGGCAGAGGCGCAGCAGGTAGTCCCAGGAGTAAATCCCGGTGGTGTGGCTGTCGGACCAGCGAAACTGCACAGCGTAATTGCCGACCAGCGACATTTCTTCGATTGAAATGGCCTCCGGCACATCGTCGGGATTCAGCGTGCGAATGCCGGTGCGCTCGTCAACGCAATTCGCACAACCACAGTGGCAGCGCAGATACTTGAATCCATAGGTCGAATCGTGGCCGGCCTGCCAAGTCACGCGTAATGTGCGGTCTGAGGTCCGTGCCTTGATGTCGGTCGGAGTTTCCACGCGGGCGGCCCCGTTACATGGGTAGTTGCAGAAACTCGATCATGTGCGAATCATATGTCTTGCTCGCCTCCGGATTGGAGAAATCCAGACGCAGCTCGTTGATGACCTTGGTGCCCATGGCGACCCACTCCTTCCAGCAGGCCTGACACACGTGGGCCAGCACTTTCTCGCCCAACTCGCCTTTGAAGGGTCGCTCTTCCATCTTCGGCGCGTTCTGCCCGCAGTGGCAGCAGGACACTGTATCACCGCTCGCCGCGGCGACGGTCGCCGCCGGAGCTTTGGTCTCGACTTCGGGCGGCGTTTGGCCCAGTTCGCGAAGCAGGTTGGCCATGGCATCGCGCGGCATGATGTCGCCGCGCTCGGCGGCCACTCGATAGCCGTCGGTCAGCGCCGCCACAGCTTCAGAATCCTTGCCGAGGCTCCTCAATGCTTCGCCGAGGTGTTGATAGGCCTTGGAGAATCCGCTCTGAAGCTCGATGACCCGTCGAAAGGATGCGCAGGCCTCTTCATAGCGCTGCGCGTCGAGATAGGCTTTACCGAGGCTGAAATGACCCAGTTCGTTCTCCGGGTCGGCGTCGGCCATGTTCTTGAAATTGGCAATTCGCTCTTCGATTTCCATCGTTCAGAATCTCCACGGACACAAGTAGGTGCATGATCGTCGCGGCTTGGTATGATAGTGTGTGGCCGGGCGATTGTGTAGCGCCCGATTTTGAGTGCATCAAGAGTAGCAGGGAGTGGCCGGGAAGATGTCCGTCGTCTGTTGCGTAGTCAGCGATCTCATATTCGCCACCAAAATCCGCGGTACAGCCGCCGCCCTGGGGGTGGAAGTCGCGGTCGTTCGGGATCGAGCCGCCATGCTGGCACACCTCGACGATGCTGCGACCGTAATCCTGGACTTGAACCTGGACGGGGACGATGCGATCGAGCTGATCGAGCTGGCTGGTGCTCGACCGGCACCCCCCAAAATCGTCGCCTATTGTGCCCATGTAGACAAGGATTTAGCCGCCGCGGCGAAGGAGGCCGGGGCGGATGCAGTCATGCCACGGTCTCAATTCGTCACCGCGCTGCCCGAAATTCTGACCGCCACTGCCGAAAACGAAAACCCGAAGTCGTGACACTGGATCGGGATAGATGATTCCCGCTATTTTTCAAGTCGGTCATAGTTTCCGTCAGAAGCTGCTGCATTTGTCAGCAGCAAGACTATTACTGCCCCTGCAAGAACCCGCCGGGGCAAAAAGCATTCGTGAGGAGATTAAGACCAAGTAATTTGTGATCGGGACGCGTACTTCGGGGTTGGCGCGCCCCGGCCGAGAACCTAAGATGAACTTGATCCTGTGAGTCGAAACTCGATCGCGGGATCCCATTTCTGAGATAGAGCCGCTCGCTGAGCGCGATCGAGATAGATGTTGGCGATCTGGTGTCACCCGGTTGGTTAGAAAACATTGTAAGTTCTTGTGTTCCGCTCGCGGCTATGTTGAAAGCTGTGAAGCCGTTTTTCCTTCGACCGCCCGCCGCGTCGATCAGAAATGATTGACATTGCCGACGCGGCAGCGATGATATACGCAGTTTGAAACGAGCATTTCAGAGCTCGAGCACTTGGTGTATTCAAATGTCACAAACGGTTACTCGGTTCGATGACGCCGCACTCTTTGAGGCCTGCGAAACGGCGCTGGCCATCACCGGCCTGCCGGAATTCAAGTCAGCCGACGAGCCGGACCAGATCGAAACGCTGTCCTTCCTGCCGGCCTCCGAAGACAACGAAGAAGTTTGCTGGGCGCTGGTGCCGCCGGGCGGATCGAGTGAGGAGTACGTCGCCGTCGACACCGAAATGGCCCATCAATTGCTGCGGGCCCATTTTCGAGACTGGCTGCTGGAGCGCGGCTGGCAGGTCCATGTGCATTGCTATGCCGACCGCCGCCGCTGGACGCTGGTCGATTGCCTGTCCGTTTCTGACGGCGGCGGCGACCGCCTCGACGTCGACTATCCTTACGGCGAAAACGAGTTGGGCATCCTCACCGACTCCGTCATCGCGGTCAATACAATCGCGTAATTCCTGCGCCGCACGGCTTACTGCTTACAAATCCTGCTCTTTTCTATAATTGCTGCCCATTCGGGCTTGTGCTACGGTATTGCGCGCGTGGGAAACACCCGTGCGTGCGCGGTTTGAATTGACAAACTCGGAGTTCGCCATGATCGCTACGGAAACATCAAGATTAGACGCCATCATCGAGCACATGCGCGAACCCGTTCGCGAGTTCGCGGACTTGGTGCGGCAGCTTTCGGGCTCCAACGCCGAATCGCTGACCATCTTCGGGGCGCTCGCCGGCGGTTCGTTCGACCCCAAACGGCATACCGTGCGCAGCGTGTTGGTCCTCGACAACATCGATCTCGATTTGCTCCGCCGACTGGCGGAAGAGGGCGAACGGCTCGGCAAGTCGGGATTCGCCGCGCCCCTGATCATGACGCCGGATTACATCGCCGCCTCGCTGGACACGTTTCCGCTGGAATTGATCGAGATTCACCAATGCCACGTCAATGTTTTCGGCACCGATCATTTCAAGGATCTCAAATTTGAAGATCGCCACGTGCGCTTGCAGTGCGAGCGCGAGTTCAAGAGCATCCTGATCAACCTGCGTCAGGGGTTGCTGGCAGCCGCCGGGCGCGACGACATGCTCGAAGCCGTGGAAGTTGACATCGCGGAGAAACTGGTCCGAACCATGCGCGGCATGTTGTGGCTCAAAGGACGCAAAGAGGCCAAGCGCGCTGCCGAAGTTGTTGACGAGGTCGGAGAGTTGGTCGAACGTCGACTAGCCGGCGTGCGCGTCGCTCTCGATCCGCACGCCCGGCACGGTTGGGAAGAATTCCAGCAGTTGTACCAGGATGTCGCCGCCGTCGGAGACATCGTCGATGCATGGTGATCGAATACAAGACCCCAACGAGCCGCAGGCTTCAGCCTGCGCGACGCCGGCACATAGTGTGACCCGCGCAATCCTGATCTTCCCGTTCATCGTCCTGGCACTCCCGCACTTGGTGTCCGCCGAAGTCACAGTGCGCGATCCAGGCTCCTACGTCGTCGATGCCGCCAACATCATCGACCCCGCCAACGAACAGCAAATGAATCTGTGGCTCGCGGAACTCGAACAAAAGACGACGGCTCAGATCAAAGTGCTGACGGTGACAACAATCGACGGCGAGGATTTCTTCGGCTTCGTGCAGCGCCACGCCGAGCTGTGGAAACTAGGCCGAAAAGGCAAGGACAACGGCGCCCTGATCGCGCTGGCAATAAACGAGCGCAAGGTGCGAATACACACGGGCTATGGATTGGAAGGCGTGATGCCGGATTCGTGGTGCGGCTCGGTGAGCCGCGTGGTGGCCAAGAAATTCTTCAAACAGGGGCGCTACGCGCAGGGCATCGTCGTTTTGACGTCCGCAGCCGCCAACAAGGTCGCCGACGAGGCTGGCGTGCAACTTACGGGCGTGCCCGCCCATCGCTACAGTGGTCGGCGCCGGGGTCGGTCGCCCGGCGCGCTCCTTTGCGGCGGCGGCATCGTGCCGATGATCATCATGCTGGTGGTTTTCTCTTCGCTCTCCCGCCGGCGGCACTACGGCCGCTGGGGCGGCGGCGGATTATTGCAAGGGCTGCTCTTGGGCAGCATGTTGGGCGGTGGCATGGGTCGCCGCCACTCGTCATGGGGTGGTGGCTTTGGCGGAGGCGGTTTCGGCGGAGGCGGATTCGGCGGTGGCTTCGGTGGCGGAGGCGGATTCGGCGGAGGTGGCGGCGGTGCGAGCTGGTAAATCGTGTCCCAAGTGCGGTGAATCCCTGCGTCGCGGGGCCAAATTCTGCCCGGCGTGTGGCGAAAAGTCGGCAGTTCCGGGAGGTACAACAATGAACTTCATGAAAGCGCTTTTGATACTCGTGGTTCTGCTCATCGGCTGCGGCGTTCTCGTCGGCGGCTGCGCCCTCAGCGGCTTCAACAAAGCCCGCACGCTTGACGAACTAGTGGAGAGCAAATGGCAAGAAATCGATAGCCAGTTACAGCGGCGATTCGATCTCATTCCCAATATAGTGGCAACCATCAAGGGCGTGACTGCCCAAGAGAAGGAAGTGTTTCTCGGAATCGCCGAGGCTCGAACGTCCTACCAAAAGGCAGACACGGTGAACGGCAAGGCCAAAGCCGCAGGCCTTTTCCAATCCGCCCTGCGCGGTTTGGTCCTCAATATCGAAAAGTATCCCAATCTCAAATCAAATGAGAATTTCCTGAAGCTCCAGGACACGATCGAGGGCACGGAGAATCGGCTCACTGTGGCCCGCAAGACCTACAACGACTCCGTGCGCAAGTTGAACACGTTCGTCCGCCGATTCCCCGGAAGCGTCTACGCCGGTTGGGCCGGCGTCGACAAAGCCGAGTACTTCAAAGTGTCCGAAGAGTCCAAGGAAAGACCAGACGTCGATTTCTCCGGTTCAGGCGACGAGGGCTGAAACCACCCACTACTGGGTACTGGGTACTGGATACTCGCTACTCGCTACTTTTCATCGTCTCCGGCATGAGCCACTCGGCGAATTCGTTGGGATTGGACAGGCTCTTGATTTCCCGCGCCGGCAGTCCGACCACGGTGCTCATCGGCGGCACGTCCTTCAAGACCACTGCCCCCGCGCCGATGACGGAGTCGTGACCCACGCGGACATGTT
>JADFJZ010000146.1 GCA_022565195.1 Planctomycetota bacterium
CCGAAGGCGCTTCCGGCGGGGACGGTGGATCCGCCCCCGAGGTACCGGGCGGAGATGACGCGGCGCTTATCGAAGCCCTGGGAGTGATGGGCTTTGCCGACGTGGATGAGTTCAATGCCTGGACCGCGTCCGTTCCGACGGACGAGGCCCACGCAGCCACGCAGCAGTTGCTCGAACTATTGACAGAGTAAGCCGCGCTGGCCTTACGCAGTGGCCGAGCCGAGGGCAGAGGTCGCACTGGCGGGCTGTGCTTACGCGACGGCGGAATCTTGGGTGGAGTGGTCTTCGAAGCGGACGCTGACTCTGCGCGAGACGCCGGGCTCCTGCATGGTCACGCCGTAAAGAGTGTCCGCGATTTGCATCGTTCGCTTCGAGTGGGTGATGACGATGAATTGCGAATGTTTCAGAAATTCCGTAACCAGCCTGTTGAAGCGCTCGTTGTTGGCCTCATCCAGCGCAGCGTCGACTTCGTCCAGCAGGAGGAACGGCGACGGCCTGGTCTTGAACACGCTCAACAGCAATGCGATGGCAGTGAGCGCCTTTTCGCCGCCGGACAGCAGCGAGATGTTCTGCAGCTCCTTACCGGGCGGGCGAACATAGATATCGATGCCCGCTTCGAGAACGTCCTCGCAGTCGGGGTCCAACACCAGATCGGCCTTCCCGCCGCCGAACAGCTTGCGGAACAATTGCTGGAACTGGACTCGGATCTCCTCGAATGTGCGCTGGAACCGATCGCGTGATTCGTCGTTCAGTCGTTTGATCAAGTCTTCCAGTTGGCGCCTGGAGTCTTCGAGATCCTGGTGCTGGACGTTCAGGAATTCGAGCCGATTTGCCAGTTCTTCCTGTTCGTCGATCGCGTCCAGATTGATGTTGCCCAGGCGGGAGATTTTTGCGCGGAGTTCCGTGATCTCCGCCTCCAGCGCCTGCCATTCCTCCGTCTGGGGATCGAAGGATTCATAGGCCTGGACCAGATCAATGTCCAACTCGTCTTTGATCCGCACGCACAGTTCTTCGCGACGAACTTCCGCTTCGCGCAGCTTCATTTCCTCAGCGTGCAGAAGCTCCTCAGCCTCCGCCAGTTGCGTGCGCAGCGTTTTTGTGCGGATGGCGAATTCCTCGCCGGCGGCGCGGAGTGTTTCGCGCTCACGGCGGAGACCCAGGAGTTCGTTTTCCTGGCGGCCCAGCGTGGCATTGAGTTCCTTGAGTTGCGTTTCGGCGTCCGAGGCGGTCTTCTCCGATTCGGCGACGCGGGCCAGACCCTGCGCGATCTGCTGTTCATACTCCTGCAAAGATTCCCGGCCTGATTCGAGCACGCTCTCCATCGAGACGATCGTGCTCCGAACCGCCGAGAGTTTCTCCGCGAGTTGACCCACCGCGACACGCGCGTCCGTCAGGGCCTCTCTATTTTCGTTGCGCCTTGCGAAAGGTGCTCGATTTTCTGCTGACAGGATTCACTCGATTGCTTGCGCTCACTGTTCTGCGCTTCGATTTCGTGGAGCGAATGCCGCCCGGCCGTGGACTGCGTGTGGGCCTCGGCGATGGCCTGCTCGATCAGCTCGACCTCGCCGTTGATGAGCGGTTGTTCGCGGGTCATGCGCTCGATGTTTTCCTGAGCGTGCTGGAGTTCTGCCTGGGTTTTGGCTCTGCTGGATTGAGTGGTGGCGATGGCGTTCTGAAGATCCCGCAGGATGCTCTCGCAGTGCTCCAGCGCCGCGTCGTGCCGGCTCAACTCATCGTTCAGGGAGCGGTGCTCGTCCTCCAGGGCGGCCTGTTGCTCGACGATTTCGCGGAGTTTGTTCTTCCGGGAGATGAGCCCCGTCTGATCCGATTGCGGGCCGAGGATCATGCGTCCCTGGCTGTCCGCGACTTCGCCCTTGAGCGTGATGAACTCGTAGCCTTCGATGGCCCGGCCGGCGAAAGCCAAAGCGTGTTCAAAGGACTCCACGACGATGGTCCGCCCCAGCAGCGAACGAGTCAAATACTCAAGTTCTTCGGGGCAAGTCACCAAGTCAACGGCCCGGCAGACATAGCCTTCCCATCCCGAGAAGTCGCGGCCGACCACAATCGGACTGAGACGGTCCGTACAGAGGACGTGCAATCGGCCTTTGAGCGTTTCAATATCTCCGTTCAGCGCGAGAAAGCCGTCCGTGCTGCTGATGACCAAATGCTGCGCCCAGCGTTCCAGGGCTGCCTCGATCACGGGCGTGTACTGCAGGTCCGTCTCGATCATGTCCGCCAGGATGCCCTGGATCGCGGCGAAGCGCGGGTGGTCGGGCTCGGCGGCTTTGCGCTGCAGCAGTTCGCGGACGGGTCCGGCGACGCCTTCCATCTTGGCTTCGAGGTCCTGGAGCACGTCGCCGCGCGAGCGCAGCGCGGAAAGCTCCGCCATGGTCTGGGCGAGACACTGCACGGTCTGTTCGCGAGCAGATCGGGCTGCCTGGGCGGCCGTTTGATTGTCTTTCAAGTGGGCCTGTTGTTCCTGGGCGAGGAGTTCGACCTCGGCGAGTCGATCGCGGGCTGCGGCCTTGCGGCGAAGGGCGTCCTCCAGAAGTTGGCGGAGTGCGCCGTCGCGGCTCTGCAAGCGATCCTTCTGGCTGGTGAGTGTTTCGCGGTGGCGGTCCAGCCCCACAATCTCATTGTGCAGGTGGGCACTCCGCTTTAGCAGTTCCACGAGGCCGGTCTTTTCATCTTCCAACGTGGCCTGGAGGTCCGTGATTTCGCGGTCCAGGGCGTGGTCCCGGGCACTCAATTCATCGAGTTGTCGTGTGCGCCTGGCGTGCTCGTCCTGCATCTCGGGGATCTTGGCCTGCTCTTTGGCGAAGTTGCCCTCGATGGTCTCGATGCGTGACAGCTCCTGCTGTGTTCTCCGGCGAAGCGCCTCCACGGATTCCCGCTGCTCGGCCTGATGTTGTTCCGCCAGGCGGGCGCGTTCCTGCAGCGCGGTCATGCGGGCCTTGAGGGCGGCGCTTTGCTGGTGGCGCTCTTCGATCGCGTGGTCGAGCCGCAACACTGCGGCTGCGGACTCGCTCTGCTCGGCTTCCTGCCGGGCGAGTTCCGCCTTGAGCTGTATGGTGCGGTCCGAACATGAGGCGATCTGCGCGTTGATCGAGTTGCGGTCCTGCACGAAGTGGTGGAACTCAGCCAGCGCATGGCCGGCGCGAAGCTCGCGCAGACGGAGGTCGTACTCTTGAAATCTCCGGGCCTTGCCGGCCTGGAGCTTGACGCTGCGCAGGCGTTTCTCGAGTTCTTCCGTGATATCGCCGGCGCGCAGCAAGTTTTGTTGAGTCCGCTCGAGCTTGCGCTGGGTTTCTTTTCGATGAGCTTTGTACTTGCTGATGCCGGCGGCTTCCTCGAAGATCGTGCGCCGCTCGGTGGAACTGGATTGCAGCAGGTGGTCCACCTTGCCCTGTTCGATCACCGAATAGGCTTCGATCCCCACGCCGGTATCCAGGAACAACTCGCGAATATCCTTGAGCCTGCACGGCTGAAGATTCAAGAGATACTCGCTCTCGCCCGAACGGTAGAGCCGGCGGCCGACGGTGATGGTGTCTGCGTCTATGTTGAGGCGGCGGTCTTGGTTGTCGAAAATGAGATCGACCTGGGCCACTCCGCTGCTGCGGCGGGTCGCAGAGCCGTTGAAGATCATGTCCTGCATGAGGCTGCCGCGCAGCGATTTGGCGGACTGCTCGCCGAGCACCCACTTGACCGCGTCGACCAGGTTGCTCTTCCCACAGCCGTTGGGCCCCACGATACACGTGACGCCCGCGCCGAATTCGAATTCGGTCTTGTCGCAGAAGCTCTTGAATCCGGTCAATATGAGTTTCTTCAGGATCATGTGCTGCGGAAACCTCCGTGTTCCCTCGAGGGTTCGCCGATCCACGGCGACAAAGTACGCTCAAACGCCCCAAGCGCGCCGATCTGTTGTTGGCGGGCAGTGTAACATACCGCAAGCGTTACGATCAACGATAATATCGACATCTGTTCAGCGCGTCCTTGAACGTCACTCCGCCTCGATTCAGTCGGTTTCTCGGCTTTTGCGAACATCGGGGATTTCTACAGCTCCGACCCGGGTCGTCCGGTCGGGCGCTTTGGCCCGGTGGTCTCAACCGTGCCGGGCCTTTCGATCTTGAATTCTGCATCAATGGTGCCGTTTTCGCACAAGCTGGCAACGACATCAATAATCTGTGAATAGTTGAGGCCCAGGCCGCTGACTCTGCCGAACTTGTCCGTGCCCGCCTTCGCTCCCAGGAGTGAGATGAGGTCGGTCACTTCGAGCGACGTGGTGGTCGGCGGCGATACGCGACCGCTGGCGGTCTGTCGGATGGCGGTGATTTCCTGAGCCTGGGCGTCGGCTATGAGCGTGACCAAGCCCTGGGTGTGGCGATAGAACAGCGGCGTCTTGCAGCGCGGCGTTCCGATGATTGCAATACGAGGTTCGGCAGCGACTTTGCAATAGATCACCTCATCACCGTCGGGGGCCGGGATATGGTCCATGACGAAGTTGTTGCCGATGTTCTTCGAGTCCACTAATGTGTTTTGACGCCCGGCCAGGCTCTCGTAGGCCAACACACGCGTGTTGATATCAAGGTTTGAATTCAACACTTGCCAGAGCGCATTCGCGGCGCGGAATCTGCCCGCCGCTTCGCCCAGCGTCCGTATGGCCTCCTCCTGGTAGGGGCTGTTGGGGTCCAAGGCATGCGCTGCGAGCACGGCCACGGCCATGTCGTCGGACATCCGCAAGCCCGTGCGCGCCGCGTAAAACGTCACGTGCGGGAGGGGGTGTGTGTAGAGGTTGCGCACCACAGGCCTGATCGATTTGCCGAGGCCTTCCAGAGCGAGGCCGATGCTGTCGTGCGGCGCCCGCAGGTCCGGCATCTCCGCCGCCAGATCCAAGGCACGGTGATTCTCGAAGCCCGTTTCCCTGGAAAGGTACAAATGGCGCACGAGCGCGAGGAAATAGAGTTCCCGGTCCTGATACTCGGACGGGATCTTGAGCGAGATGTACGACGGCGACTCTGCCACGGCGATTCTTGCTCCGCCTCCGAATCGATCATTGATCTTGTCCTGGACGTTGACGGCCATCGCATAAGATGGACTGGAGAGCACCACGCGAACGCGGCGCGCTTTGAGATTGGTGCCGCCGCCGATGATGCGGGCCGTGCGCAGATCAACCGGAGTGGCGCTGGATTCGCGCTGTGCAAAAGGATTGATAAACACCGGGCCTTCTCCGCGGGCGATGACTTTGCCCTCCTGGACCACGCCCGCGCCGACCTGCCGGAAGTAGCGCAAGTCGCAAGTGTACAGGCGGCCGCCAGCCAACGACGTCGTTTCCGTGTCGGGCAGGGCCTTGATCGTCAAGTCGAACTGTGTACCGGTTAGCGCCGCCGGCCTGATCGAGCCATGAACAAACACCACGGCTGTATCC
>JADFJZ010000147.1 GCA_022565195.1 Planctomycetota bacterium
CCGTAGCAGGCCGATGAAGGAAAGGATTGTCAACGTCCTGCGAATAATCTCATATGTGCGGCGGCGTGTGGCGGGGAGCTTCGATCGTTCGCGGTCAGCGCTCACCGACCAGTTTTCACGCTGGGGTCATCAGCTTGGCGCGAGCGATCGAAGATCGTCGAGCGAGTTTAAGGCTGTGGCGGCCCGATGAGCTGTTCGGCCTCGAGGCGCAGGGCTTCGAGTTCGGCGCGGGTGTCGAACCCCAGCAAGCCCGTCTCGGCCGTCACGATCACATTCTCGCCGGACTTTGAACTCCTCAGGCCAACTCCTGCTGGCCTCGGCCAATTCGACCGCGGCGGCGGGGCGATCGCCCCGCTTGTCATGGGCCATAGAGCTGATCAAACGGCATCCCGCCTCGATATCGTCCCAGCCGCTGTCGCGTTTTCCAGCCCTATCTTAGCCCAGGACACCGTTTTGGGGCAGTCATTGGCCCGCAATCGGTCCTGGCGACGAAAAAAATGCAAAAAACTCAGGAATGTGTTGCCCCTTTGCCCGGCCGTTCCCGCGTTTGATAGTGACGGCGGAAGCGGGATGGCAAAAGCCCGACTTCCACGGGTGAGTTGGAAACGCTGAAGAAAAAGGAGAATCCCATGAGAACCGGAACTGTCGCCATCATCGCAGCGCTCGTCATCGCCACTGCACTCGCTTCGGGTCCGTCCGCCTTCGCGGGTGATCCGGAGCCCCTCATCGCCCCCGTGTGTCCGGCCGACCTGAACGGCGACAGCATCGTCGACAGTGCGGACCTGGACCGGCTGCTGCGCTTCTACGGGGCCTGCGTGAATTGCAAAGAAGATCTCAACGGGGACAAATTCGTGGATGACGCTGACGTGGCCATCATGACCCGACAGTGGGGGCCGTGCCCGCCGGAGGGCGATGTCTTCGGCGGTGATCGCAGCAACGGTGATACGGCTTCGCTTGCCGACGTCGCAACCTCTCTCACGGATCCGGAGAACGATCCCACCCCGACGACGCTGGATTGGCCGACGTGCGAGGGTGACTTGAACGGCGACACCTTCGTCGATGAGAAAGACATGGCCCGGGTGTTGGGTTCCTACGGCACCTGTGCGGCATGCAAAGAAGACCTCAACAGAGACGGATTCGTGGATGACGCTGACGCCCAAATCATTGATCGGCAGTGGGGGCCTTGCAGGCCGGAGGGCGATGTCTTCGGCCGCGATCTCAGCAAAGGCAGTCCTGCCTTCGCCGACTCTCTGAGCGACACGAAGGACAGACCTTCGGATGGCAAGAGACGCACCCCGGAAGATGTGAACGACGACGGCATCGTGGACATGGTTGACATCCTCACGGTGACCAAGCACGTGGGCCGGAAGCCCATCGGCGATGCGGCGTTCAGCGATGTCAACGACGACGGCCGGATCGACGAGTACGACATCCGGGCCATCGCCGAGTATGTGATCTCAGGCGAGAGCCTCGGGGGATGAGTTTGAAATAAACGCGTGACGGATCGGACTCGGAAAGGAAGAACCATCTCATCGCAGCGGTGTCGGCTCGAAAAGGCCGGCACCGCCGCTCTATTTTGGCGTCTGCTAAACGGCCAAGCCACTGTGAGGGCCGCTTCCCGTGGCTTGCCGTTTAGCAGTCTCGGCGCTGCAGCAGGCTCATCGGCACGGGCAAGAGTACTTGCCCATGCCACCCGCTGTGGCATGCTCGTGCGGGAGTCAGTGCCCCAGTTCCTGCGAGCGTTTCCAGGCGCTGAGGACGGCATCGACGAGGTGTTGCTTAACTCCGTTGGCACGCATGGACTCGAACGCCGCTTCGGTCGTGCCGCCGGGCGACATGACCTTCCGCGCCAGTACGCCGGGTGAGTCGGGTGATTCGATCATCATGCGCGCCGCGCCCAAACAAGTCTGGGTGGCCAGCAGGGTGGCTTCGCGATGGGTCAGGCCGGCCTGCTCGCCCGCCTCGATGATGGCCTCGCAGAAATGATAAAAGTAAGCCGGCCCCGATCCGGAGACGGCCGTCACCGCGTCCATCAATGCTTCGTCGCGCAGCACGATCGTTCTGCCGCCGGCTTCGAAGATGCGCTGGGCGCGCAACAAGTCGGCCTCGGTGGCGTGCTGACCCGGAAAGACCCCGGACATGCCCTCGCCGACGTGCAGCGCGAGATTCGGCATCACGCGAACGACGCGTGTGCGCCGGCCCGCGAATTGTTGCTCCAGCGCAGCCGTCGAGACGCCGGCCATGATCGAGATCACGAGGTGATCCTCGCGCATGACGTCGGCGAACTCGGCGCAGACTTCGCGGAATTGCTGGGGCTTGACCGCCAGCAGAATAATGAAGGAATCGTGAACGGCCGCGCGGTTGTCGGTCGTGACGGCGACCTGGAACCGCTCGGTGAAGAGATCGCGCCGCGCCTGGTTGGGGTCGCAGGCGATGATCCGATCGTTGAGCAGGACGCTGCGCAGCAGCAACCCGTGGACCACGCCTTCGGCCGCGTTGCCGCTGCCAATGACGGCGATTTCATATTGCGTGTGCAAGAGCCCGCCTCCTCGAAATTCGCTGGACCTGCCACCGTACTTCCTTCACAGTTGGAAAACTGTAAGGCAGGGAGAGCCATTTTTCAAATCTGAGTGACCCGGAACCGGCTTCGGGCTGCAGGTTACAGGTGCTTCCCCTGAAGCCCGAAGCCTGGAGCCCGAAGCCTCCGCTGATCACGGCTTTCATCGAACTGCGCTGGACAAGCCTGCCGTCGTTTGGGACAATGCAGGCGGCATTTTCCGGCCGCTTTGTGTCCGCCGCGGTGGACCGCCGCGGAAGGCTCCAGGCTCCAGGCTTCAGGGGAAGTACCTGTAGTCTGTAGCCTGAAGCCTCTTCGGTGCGGTTCGAATCACGACATATTTATGGAGTCCGCTCATGAAGCAGAGTTCATTCGTAATGTTGCTTGCGGTCCTGTCGGCGGCAGGGATGCTCCGAGCGGGCGAGATTGACAGCGATCTGGCTGCGAAACTCGAGCAGGCCAATCCCGATGACGTGATTTCCACACTCGTTCATTTGAATGACCGCGTTGATCCGTCCGTGCTGACTCAGCAGTTGGACGACCGCCAGGCTCCAACGGCGGAGCGGCACGAGACGCTCGTCCGGGCGTTGCGGCAGAAGGCCCAGGCCACGCAGCCGCAACTTGTCGCGCATTTGAATCAACTTCAATCCGAGGGGCGCATCGTCGACTTCGAGGCCTTCTGGATCGCGAACGTGATCCGTGTTGACGCGGTTCCCGACGAAATCATCACGCTGTCCGAGCGAAATGACGTGCAGCGCGTCTATTTCAACTATCCGATCGAAGGGATTCGCCCGGTGGAGCCGGCGCGGCGGACCGGCCAGCGCAGCACGATGAGCGGCGGCGTGGAACCCGGTGTTGTGGCGGTCCGCGCGCCCGAAGTGTGGGCGATGGGCATCACCGGCGAAGGTGCGCTCGTGGCCACTCTGGATACCGGCGTGGACGGCAACCACCCTGCTCTGGCCAGCCGTTGGCGTGGACTGGATCCGGCCTATGCCGGAAACCCCGGATGGGCCTTCTTTGATCCCGTCACCAACTGGCAGTTCCCGCAGGACAGCGGCTCTCACGGGACGCATACCATGGGCAGTGTCTGCGGCGGGCCGCCCGGCGATGGTGTGGGCGTGGCGCCCGGTGCGGAGTGGATTCACGCGGCGGTGATCGATCGCGGCGGCGGTCTCGACCAGACGGTCGCCGACGCCATTCTCGCGTTTCAGTGGCTCATTGATCCGGATGGCGATCCGGGCACAAACTTCGATGTGCCGGACGTCTGTTCCAACTCCTGGGGTCTGGCTGATTTCCACGGGGTTCCCGACTGCGACGAGGAATTCTGGGATTTCCTGGACGCCTGCGAAGCCGCGGGCATCGTCATCGTTTTTTCAGCGGGCAACGAAGGCTTCGGAGGCCTGCGCCGCCCGTCCGATCGCGCCACCGACGATTATCGAACAATGGCCGTTGCCGCGGTGGACGGCAACAACCCCAACTTTCCGGTAGCTGGTTTCTCGTCGCGCGGCCCCACCTTCTGCACGCCGGGCGGACAGACCGCCATTAAGCCCGACATTTCTGCGCCGGGCGTGGACGTCCGCTCCAGCGTTCCCGGCGGCGGATATAGCTTCTTCAGCGGCACCTCGATGGCCTCGCCGCACATCAACGGCGTGATCGCACTCATGCGGCAGGCCAACCCCAACATTACGGTGCAGGACATTAAACAGATCATATACGACACTGCTCTGGACCTCGGCCCGGCGGGCGAAGACAACGACTATGGCTGGGGAATAGTGGACGCGTTTGAGGCTGTCCAGATCACCCTCAGCACCGCGTCCCTGACCTTCACGTATCCCGATGGCAGGCCGGATCTCGTAGACCCCGAGGGCGGCACGACCATCCGGGTATTGGTCAGCGGAGATGTGAACGTGCCCGTCGCCGGAACTGGGAAGTTCTACTACAGCACGGGCGGGGCTTTTGTTGAGGTGCCGATGGAGGAAAATGCACCCCACGATTACACGGCCATTCTGCCCGCCTTCGAGTGCGGCGCTGAGGTCAGCTACTACTTCAGTGCCGAAACCGAAAGCGGGGATGTTTCTTTTGATCCTTTCTCCGCGCCGGAGAATTCGTATGTCGCAACAGCGTTCAGCGGCTTCCTCACGCTCTTTGCTGATGATTTCGAAACCGATCAAGAGTGGACGGTGACAGACGGCGAGGGTCTGACGGACGGCTCCTGGGAGCGCGGCGTGCCCCTTGGCGGCGGTGACCGCGGCGACCCCGAGAGTGATGCCGACGGCTCCGGTCAATGCTTCGTCACCGGCCTGCAGGACGGCGATAACGACGTCGATGACGGAACTACCGTGCTCACTTCTCCATTGCTGGATGCTTCCGATCCGGAAGCGTACCTGTCTTATTACCGCTGGTTTGCCAATCACATCGGCGATCATGTGGGGGATGATGTTTTCGTGGTGGAGGTCTCCGACGACGGGGGACTCAATTGGACCGTTCTGGAGTCCATCGGACCCGGCGGGCCGCAGGTGAGTGGTGACTGGTTCCCCAAAGAGTATCTGATCGCCGAGATTCCAGGCATCACCAATACCGATCAGTTCAGGGTGCGGTTCGTGGCCTCTGATCTCAGTAGCGGATCGGTGGTTGAAGCAGGGATCGATGCATTTGCAGTCGGCACATTCTTCTGCGCGGGCGCAGACTGTCCAGCCGACCTGGACGGCGACGGCGCCGTGGGCGCGGCCGACTTGGCCGAACTGCTCGGCGCGTGGGGATCCTGCGAAGCGTGTCCCGCCGACTTCGATGGCGATGGACTCGTCGGGGCGTCAGACTTGGCCGAGCTGCTTGGTATGTGGGGGCCTTGCCCGTAGCTA
>JADFJZ010000148.1 GCA_022565195.1 Planctomycetota bacterium
CTGCGGGCTCGCTGATCCAGTCAAACTCGCAGCGAAAGAAAAAGGATCTCTGGACGGAGAACGACCTCGGAGCGGCGGTCCGCGTCGTCGAGCGCGAGGAGCCGGAAGATGAAGCCGACTTCCTCGTGGAAGAAATCAAGGCCCACGTCCAGTCGGGCGGCTCGCTGAACGAGATTGCCATTTTTTACCGCACGAACGCATTGACCCGCATCATCGAAGAGGCTTTTCTGCGGGCCGGCATCAGTTACCAAATCGCGCGAGGCACAGAATTCTACAATCGAAAGGAAATCAAGGACCTGCTGGGCTATCTGCGCCTGCTGGTCAATCCGGCCGATGGAATTGCCCTGCGGCGCTCGATCAACACGCCGGCGCGCGGCATCGGTAAGACATCACTCGAACGGCTGGCTCGCTATGCCGAAGCGAACGAAATCACGGTATTTGAAGCGGCTGACCGGGCCGACCAAATCCCGGAACTCAAACGCGCCGCCGGCAGAATCAGCGTGTTCGTCCAACTGATGCGCGAGCTTCAGCCGCTGGCCGACGGGCCGGCTCACGTCGCCGTGGAACAAGTCTTCGCCAGCTCCGGGCTGGCAAAGGAACTCGACGGGCCCGATCCGCGCAACATTGAAGCCGTGGAAAACGTCGACGAACTGATCTCCGCCGCCGCCGACTTCTTGAAGTCCAATCCCGAAGGGACGCTGGCTGAGTGGCTTCAGCAAGTGAGTTTGGTCAGCGACGTGGACGCGGTCGATAGCGGCGCCGGTGTGGTCACGCTCATGACGCTCCACGCCGCCAAAGGTCTGGAATTCCCCAAGGTCTACATCATCGCGGTCGAGGACGGCCTGCTGCCGCACGCCGGCTACAGGGATGAGCCCGCACAAATCGAAGAAGAGCGGCGTTTGTGCTTCGTGGGCATGACTCGCGCCCAGCAGCAGCTCACGCTCAGCTATGCACAATGGCGTACGATCCGCGGAATGAATACGCGCACGACGGCTTCACAATTCCTGGCAGAACTTCCCAGCGAGGAAATCGAGTGGGATTTGCAGCAAGAAGAAAAATCGTTCCGTGACAAAGCCGACTTCCAGCGCCCGGGCCGGGGCGACTACCGCGACTGGAAGAACGGCATGTACTTGCGCCACCCAAAGTTCGGCTTGGGTCGGTTGTTGTGGAAAGAGTCCAGCGGCAAGTTGACGCGGGCCGGCGTGCGCTTCACGTCGTACGGCGAAAAGACGCTGTTCCTCGAATATGCGAAGATGACGCCGCTCGACGTGGATGAGTGTCAATTGTAAGAAAGTAGTCAGTAACGAGTAGCGGGTAGCGAGTAGGTGGTTGATGGCGCGGAAGAATCAAATGATCGCACTTGATGTGAGCCCCCTGGCGAATCGGAAGCTGGGCAAGTATGGATTGACGCGCGCCCAACTGAACCGCTTGGCTCCGCGAGTCAAGCGGATCGTCACGCGGGTCGAGCGTGAGCGGGGCGACGGCGGGCATCGCTACCGGGAACTGCCGCACGATCGGCTGATGCGGCAGGCGGTCGAGGAGTTCGCCAAAGCGCTACGCCCCAAGACACAGAATCTGGTCGTTCTGGGCATCGGGGGATCTGCCCTGGGCGCGACCGCCCTGCACCAAGCGCTGAATCATCCGCAATACAACCTCCTGAGCCGCCGCAAGCGCGGCGGGCCGCGATTGTTCGTTATGGACAACGTCGATCCCGCACACTTCGCCGGCATGCTCGATGTCGTCAAAGACGATTTGCCCGGCACGCTGTTCAACGTGGTCACCAAGTCGGGCGAGACGACGGAGTGCCTGAGCCAGTTTCTCGTCGTCCGCAACTTGCTGGCCCGGCGGTTAGGGCGCGAAGAGGCCAAGCGGCGTATCGTCGTCACTACGGATTCGCATTCGGGTACCATGCGCTCGATCGCCGACCGCGAGGGGTTTGCTTCGCTGCCCGTGCCGGACGGCGTCGGCGGTCGCTTCAGTGTGCTGTCGGCAGTCGGGCTGTTCCCGGCGGCGATGTGCGGGATCGATATCAAAGCAGTGCTCAAAGGCGCAGCGGAAATGGACGACATGGTGCGGTCCACATCGCTGCAGCGCAATCCAGCCGCTCTGTTCGCCGCAGTCAACTACCTCTACTACAAGAAAGGCCTGGACCTCTCGGTCATGATGCCCTACAGCAACGCCCTCAGCGGGCTCGCGGACTGGTTTCGGCAACTGTGGGCTGAAAGCCTGGGCAAAGCACGCAACGAGTCGGGCGGCAAGCTCGTAAACGTCGGCCCCACGCCGATCCGCGCACTGGGCACGACCGATCAGCACTCGCAGCTTCAGCTTTACCGCGAGGGGCCTAACAACAAACTGATCACGTTCCTCGAAGTCAGCCGGTTCGACAAAGACGTGCCGATCCCCAAGGCCTACAAAGATCAGCCGGCGTTGTCCTATCTGGGCGGTACCTCGATGGGCGAACTGTTGAATACGGAAAAGCAGGCCACCGAGCAGGCGCTCCTGGCGAGCAACAGGCCGTGCATGACCATCCGCTTCCCGAGCGTCAGCCCGCACGCCGTCGGGCAGTTCATTTACATGTTGGAGGTCGCCACGACGATCGCCGCCGGGCTCTTCGGCGTCAACCCATACGACCAACCCGGCGTGGAACTCGGCAAGAAGATCACGTATCATTTGCTCGGCAGGGAAGGGTACGGGAAGATCAACGCGCTGACGCAGAGCGAAAGACATTAACAGCGGGAGTCTTTGCTGATTGCGAAGCAGACCGCACCAGACGAGGGATCTGCTAAACGACGAAGTCAATGGGGGAGATCCAACGCTTGGCTTGCCGTTTAGCAGGCCTCTTGAGTGCTTGGTTGGTTGAGGAAACGAACTCATGCGACATGCAGTAATCATGGCCGGCGGTGCGGGTACGCGACTTTGGCCGCTGAGTCGGCGGAAGCGGCCCAAGCACTTCCTCAAGCTGATCGGCGGTAAAAGCTTGATGCGGGCGTCGTTCGAGCGGCTGGTCGGCTTCCTGCCGCCGGAACAAATCAACGTCATCACCAGCGATGCGCACCTGGACCTTGTGGCGAGCGAACTGCCGGAGCTGCCGCGTGAGAACTTGATCGGCGAGCCCGCCGTGCGTGACACAGCCAACGCGGTGGGATTGTCCGCATTCATTCTGCACGAGCGCGATCCGGACGGCGTGATGGGCATCTTCACCGCCGATCACGTGATCACGCCCGTCGATCGCTATCAAGCCGCCCTGCAGACCGCGTACTCCGCGGCGGCGGACCATGCCGACGCGCTGGTCACGCTGGGCATTACTCCGACCGAGCCGCACACGGGTTATGGGTATGTGCAGCGCGGCGAAGCGCTCGGTGCGGGCGTGTACGAGGTTCGCGAGTTCAAAGAAAAGCCCGACCGGGCGACCGCGCAGCGCTATCTCGACAGCGGCCAATACTATTGGAATAGTGGTATGTTCGTCTGGCGGATTCAGACGATTCTCGACCAATTCAAGAAGCATCTGCCGGAGAATCATGCTCAGTTGTCGCGCATCACGCAGGCGGGGGGATCTGCTAAACGGCAAGCCGCGATCGAGGAGGTCTATCCCAATCTGCACAGGATTTCGATTGATTATGGCGTGATGGAGAAGGCCGATCGGGTCATTCTTTGTGAGATGGACTGCAACTGGCTCGACGTGGGATCGTGGACCTCGCTCGAAGGCGTGCTCGGCACGGACGCCGAAGGCCAAGTCGTCGCCGCGAATAACACGATCACGGTGGACTCGAAGAACAACGTCTTTGTCTGCGAGGATGACCACTTGCTGGCCACCATCGGCCTGGAGGATATCGTCATCGTCCGCTCCGCCGACGCCACGCTGGTCTGCCACAAGAATGACGTGCAGAAGATCAAGGATCTGGTGAGCAAGCTGGATGAACGGTACCTGTGAATCGCAATCTTCATCGGCGACTGGACACTTGTTGATGCCCCGCTACCTCGGAATCGATCACGGCAGCAAGCGTCTCGGTCTGGCGGTTGGCGACACGGACATGGGCCTGGCGACGCCGCTGAAGCAGCTCGACAGCAGCGGCACGCCGCAGGGCGATGCCGCACAGTTTCGCCCGCTCATCGAGGAATATGACGTTGACGCCATCGTGATCGGGTTGCCGATCAACATGGATGGCACCGAAGGCGACCAAGCCAAGCTGGTTCGAAGATACGGCGAAGCTCTGGCGAAGGAATTGGGCCTGCCGCTTGAATTCTGGGACGAACGCTTGAGCAGCGCCGCAGCCGACAGTCTCCTGAACGAGCGCGAAGAACTAACGACAAAGAAACGCAAGGCGCGGCGCGATGCCCTGGCGGCCAAGACGATTTTGCAGGGGTTTCTGGATCATCGCCGCGATGAAGTGGGCGGTTGATGCGATGCAGCGACTGCCGTGCCCCAGATTGCGAGGAGATCCGCCCCGCTTGATGATTCGCGCAGGCTGAAGCCTGCGGCTCCTTGTTCCAAGTAAGTCGAGTCCGATATCCCGATCCATGGCCGATCAAAAGATACCTCGCCGCAAACGAATCGATCCCGATGATCTGCGCATGTCGTTCGGCGATCACTTGGAGGAGCTGCGCACGCGGCTCATTCTCTCGCTGGTCGGCCTGGTTGCCGCGACGATCGTCTGCCTGATCTTCAACAAACACGTCATCAGTTTCGTGCTGCGGCCCGCGTTCGTTGTGCTTCGCAAATACGGGCAGGAACCCGCCCTGCAATCGCTGAGCCCGCCGGACACCTTTATGATCTGGATCAAGATCGCGCTGCTGTGCGGCGTGGTGCTCAGTTCGCCGTGGCTCATTTGGCAGATGTGGCAATTCGTGGCCAGCGGCCTGTACGAGATCGAGCGTCGCTACGTACGGTGGTTCGGCCTGGCATCGCCGGTGTTGTTCATGGTCGGCGTGACGTTCATGTTCTTCGTCGTGCTGCCCATCGTGTTGAACTTCTTCGCCAGCCTGAACCAGAGTTTCCCGGTACCGGGTACCGAACTGACCTGGCTGGAGGGGGTCCTCGTTGGGCCTCAGGAAGTCGTGCCGGAAGTGCCCCACGCTATGCCACCGCTCGTCTCCCTGCTGAATGAGGATCCGCAACAACCGCCGCCTGGGACATTGTGGTTCAATCAGACTCTTAACCAGTTGCGGCTCGCCGGTGTCGATCGCACCTATCAAATGCGGATGCGGCCCCTGGAAAACGCGGCGGCGGTGTCCAACCAGTATTCCATCGACTTCTATGTGTCGTTCATTCTGACGCTGTCGCTGGCCTTCGGTGTTGCCTTCCAGCTTCCAATCGTGGTGATCTTCCTCAGCCTCAGCGGCATCGTGTCTGTCGAGGACTTGGCCCGAGCGCGCAAGTATGTCATCTTCGGTATTGTCATTGCCTCTG
>JADFJZ010000149.1 GCA_022565195.1 Planctomycetota bacterium
CGCGACGGCAGCCAGATCAAGTACAAGAGCGAGGAAGTGGACCAACTGGCAGAGAATCTGGCCACTTTGAGCGGCAGCCTGGGCGGCACCTCGGGCGACCTGGTGCTCGAGACTTCAGATGAGTCTTCGATGGGTTTGACGGGCAGTGACATGCTGACGCTCGAAGAAGCGGACCGCACCGAGGCGGACGCGCCCGTGATTGATGAGCAGAAAGAAGACACGGTCATCACGTCGGTGGGCGTCAGCGTCTTCGACGACGAAGAGGGTCCTGAAGACGCCGATCCGGGCGCCGTAACCGTTGTGGCGGAAAAGGATAAGACCGGGAGCAGCATGTCTTTGGAGAGTCTCAGCAGCAGCGGAACCGCCGGAGGCAGCGGCAGCGGACTGCTGGACCTCACTCGTGAGTCGGACGACACCTCGCTCGGCGCTGAACTGCTGGACGAAATCTACACCGAGGATAAGGAATCGGGCATGCCGGACATGGGCGAAGCCACCCGTGCCGGCCTGGACGCCCCGGCGGATGAAGAAGGCGAAACAGCGCCGGAGCTGGAGGCGCCCGTCGCCGCGGCCCAGCCCATGCGCAGTCCCGTCGTGGTTCAGGCCGGGGCGGGTGCAATCGATACCGCCATCGGCGGGGCTATGGTCGGCGCCGTGGTCAGCCTGGGCGTTGCGGGCGTCGCCATATCGGCCAACATGCAGGGCGTGGTGCCCAGCTTTGTGCAGACCCTGTATCAAAATATGCCGATCTTCGGCGGCGCGCTGGGGGGTATCACGCTGGTGGGGTTCTTCATCGGTTTCGTCGTGGGCAAACGGGGGGCGCGCTGACGCGCCACCGCACGTCCTGCGGCGTTCGCGCTCGGCGGCAAAACTCGCCTCGCGTCACCAAACTCAGATATTCATCTCCTGTGATTTTCTGCGCACATTATTCTTCGACGACCGCCACATTTCGTTGCGGTTCATGCAAGTGTCGGATATAACACGTTCACAGGTAACGGGCGCTGCGCGGACTGCACGATTGGCGGTCGCAGCCTTGAGGTGTCAGTCACTGAACCGAAATAGGCATCAGGCCCCAGATCTGTTTCAAGGGACGAAACCAAACCGACTCGGCTGGGAAACACAATAAGGAGATTTGTGATGAGACTCATGCCCACCACCCTCGCCATCCTGCTCGGATCGATTCTCGTCGGCTGCGTGGCGCAGGCCGACTATGATCAACTCATGGTGGCCAACAAGGCGGCGCTGGCCGAGAAGGAGGCCTCCGAGCAACGCGCCCTCGATGCGGAAATCCAGGCCGACGCGTTACGCACGCAACTGCTGGCCCGCGAACAAGCCCTGGCTTCCAGCAAAGCATTGATCGACAACCTCAAAGGTGAGAACGACCAGCTTGACGCCGCTTTTGCCACCATGCGGGACGTGGTCAAGGGTGTTGATTTCTCGCCGCAGCGACCGCTGATCATTCAAACACAACTGCCGCCGGCCCTGGACAACGCGCTGAGGAACTTCGCCGCATCCCACCCGGATGCCGTGGAGTATGATTCCGCCCGCGGCATGGTCAAATGGAAGTCCGATTTGCTCTTTGCGTCTGGCAGCGATGTGGTCCGAGAGGATGCCAAGAGCACCTTGCGCAGCTTTGCCGGCGTGATCAATACCGTGGAGGCCAGCAATTTTGATATCGTCGTGGCCGGCCACACCGACGACGACCCCATCATACACTCCCGCGCCAGGCACCCGACAAACTGGCACTTGTCCGCCCATCGCGCCATCGCCGTGTCGCAGCAGTTGCTCGAGGCCCAGATCAATCCGGCGCGCCTCGCGGTAGTGGGATACGGTGAGTACCGCCCGTTTGTGTCAAATACGGGTGACCAAAATAAGGCCCTCAATCGCCGCGTCGAGATTTACATTAGTGGCAGGCCCACGACGGCCGCACAGAAGCAACCCACGATCGGCGAACCGCAGAAGTAATTCTCATCCGCCATCAAACAGTTTTCCGATCAGGCCCGGTTTGCACGCGTTGCAAACCGGGCCTGTTCTTTTTATTCTGGCAAGTGCATGCAGGAGTGCTGTTTGTGGATGACGACCGCGACATCAAGCAGAAGATGCTCGAAATGGTGAAGCTGCTCCCCCCCGAGCAACTGGCTGAGCTGAACGACGCCATCCGCGACGCCCTCATCTCCGCAGCCGGCGGCCAACCTTCGCGCTACGCCATCAACGAACTGGTGTGCCTCTCGCAAGACGAAGCGCGCCGCATCTGCGAAAAGATCGGCCTGAATTGGAGAACCGGAGAAATGGACCCCGCAGATCCCGTCGAGTGAGTTCACCTCACAAGCCGCAGTGAGACAATGGCTTGTGGCATGCTCTGTAGAAAACGTCCGATGTTCGGCGCCTATTCGGATCGCGTCCTGTCATGCGGCGCGGCCGACCTCAAAGGGAGGAACAAGTTCTCGCCCTCAAAGGGCGAATTCTGCAGCGGCTCGTTCGGGACGAGTTTTGTTCCGCCCCTTCAGGCGCGCCAGAACTCGACAACTTCGCCATGCCGCTCGAAGCCGCAAGACCGCAGCAGCGCCATCCCCTCCGTGTTTTCAACGTCGATTTTGCCGCACACGGACTTCATCATCAGCCGCCGGGCCATTTCCAGCACGTGGGAGATGAGTGTCGTCGCCACCTGCCGACGGCGAAACGCGGGGCTCACGTAGAGGTTTCGGACGTCGGCGATCTCCCCAACCTGCAACAATCCGCAGCGCCCCGCCGGCTGCGCGTCGACCATGGCCACGAAAACATCGAACTGCGCGTGCTCCAACCGCCGTTCCGCGAGATCCGCTTCCCGGTCATCCTGGTGAAGGCTGCGAAAGGCTTTCCGCATCGCCCGGGCCGGCAGGACGCGTACGCTCGGATCGACGGCCAGAGTCGGCCAGCCCGACAAGCCCATCGCCGCGAGTGTTTGCTTGCGCAGGCCGTGGTCGAGGAGAAAAGGCTCGATCACCGCCACCGATTGGCCCAGCGACGGTACCCAGCCGCAGCACTCCGTGCCGCAGTCGGAATAAAACTGCTCGACCTGCGCCCAGGCAGCCGGCATGGCCTCCGATTGTTCCACCCACACTTCGCGCAGAACATTGTCCTGAGCTGAGTGCGGGTATTCCACGTCGAAGAATGCGACGCCGCAGTCCAGGGTGGACTTGTCCCCGACCTGTTCGCTGAATACTTGATCCGCCCGCCGTACGGCTGATGCAATGTGGCTTCTCATGTCGCAACCTCTACGCGAGTGGCTTAACGCCGAAATCAACTGCCGTCAAATTCTCAGTTCGGGCGCCGCCCGGCCCGCGCGGTTAGAATGTTCAAATCTAAGGCCGTTCTTCGGTGAATTGCGGTACAATTCTTGGCAAGCGATCAGCCGCGCCATTCGCCGTGGTTCCAACCGAACCGCGCTGGACCGTTCGGATTCTCCTCTTTACCCTCTTGATGAGGATATGAGAGGTCCGGTCTCCACGACGGTCCGCAGTGGCGAACGGACCGGCGGATTATCCCGCTGAACCTCAGCGCCAAGCTGCGGGGGCGCGGATCCCGATGCCTTCTGGTTTCGACTGCGGCCCAACCAGGACGCCGATCGTGCCGGCCGTTTGGGCGGGACGCGAGCCGGGTTCTCGGCGGACGGATTGATTCGCCCAATCGGATTCGGATGTAAGCAACTGTAGACGGCACCGTGTCGATAATATCAGGGAGTTGATTATGGATCTGCGACTGATTCGGACTTATGCGATCGTTTGTTCGCTTGCGGCTTTGGCGTTGGAGTGCTCCTCGGTTCATGCGGGCGGCACCTTGTTGACCACCGTGCGTATTGCCACGGGGCTTCAAAGGCCGATCGGCCTGACCGCGCCCGTGGGCGACGCGGAGCGTGTCTTCGTGATCGAGAAGCGCGGGCGGATCCGAGTCATCGAGAACGGCGTCCTGCTGCCGACGCCTTTCATGGACATTGACGCTCTCGTGGGCGGTGGTAATTCCAACAACAGTGAACGCGGCCTTCTCGGATTGGCCTTTCATCCGGATTACTTCAACAATGGTTTCTTCTATGTCAACCACACAAACAACTCTTTTGATACGACGATATCTCGCTACACCGTGCTGGGCGATCCCGCGACGTCGAACGTAGCCGATCTCAGCAGTCAGAAGACCCTGATGATCATCGATCAGCCGGAGGGCAACCACAACGGCGGGTGGATCGCCTTCAGTCCCAATGACGGCTACCTCTACATCGCCATGGGCGACGGCGGCGGGGCCAACGACCAGCACCCCTTCCCCGGCAACGGCCAAAACCTCAACAACTGCCTCGGCGCGATGTTGCGCATTGATGTGGACAACGGTGATCCTTACGAGATTCCGCCCGACAACCCCTTCGCCGACGGGCCGGGGGGAGCGTGTGACGAGATCTGGTCCTACGGCCTGCGCAATCCCTGGCGCAACTCCTTCGATCCGGCGAACGGCCATCTGTACATCGCCGACGTGGGCCAAAGCGCTCGCGAGGAAGTGAACTTTCAACGGGGGGACAGCACCGGCGGCGAGAATTACGGCTGGCGGTGCATGGAGGGCAGTCTCTGCACCGGCCTGAGCGGCTGCACCTGCAATGACCCCTCTTTGACCCGGCCCATTCACCAATACACGCACGGCGGGAGTCCGTTCCGCTGCTCGATCACCGGCGGTGAACTCTACCGCGGCTGCGCCATCCCCGACCTTCAGGGCACGTACTTCTTCGCCGATTTCTGCAGCGAACAGATTTGGAGCTTGCGCATCGGGATTCTCGGAGTCGAGGATCGTACCGCGGAGCTGGCCCCGTCCGGCTCATCGATCGATTTCATCAGTTCCTTCGGGCGCGACGGACTGGGCGAGATTTACATTTGCGACCAGGGCTCGAGTTCCGCCAACGGCGAGATCTTCAAGATTGTCGCCGCCGACGGCAGCAACGCGTGCGTCGCGCCCTGCCCCGCCGATCTCGACGGCAACGGCACGGTCGGCGCCTTCGACTTGGCCATGTTGCTCGGCGCCTGGGGCCCGAACCCGGGTCACCCCGCCGACTTCAACGGCGACGGCATGGTTAATGCTTTCGACCTCGCCCAACTGCTCGGCGATTGGGGGCCCTGCAAGTGATGCGCCGGACGCTACTCTGGCCCTCCTTTCGATACTGAATGCGCCGGAACCATGACCATGCATGTCCGGCTCTGCCCCCCTTGATAGTGTGCCGGCGACACGCGAATCGGAGCCCGGAGTGCGAGAACCGAGGGTGAGCCAGACTGTGGTTGCCGAGTTCCATCAACGGGCTCTCGAGAAGTTTTGCAAGCGCTTCATGGTTGATGTACTCGACTCTGTTCCCGTTGAGTCTACTGGATAGGTCGGCCAATCCGGAACGTCTGGCCA
>JADFJZ010000150.1 GCA_022565195.1 Planctomycetota bacterium
AGGCGGGCGAGAACAAGCTGTCGAAGAGCCCGGCGTACGTTCACTTTACGTCGAATAACACGATCTTCGGCACGCAATGGCCGGCTGAGCCGGCGGGCGCGGATGGACTCCTTGTGGTCGATGCTTCCAGCGATATTCTGTCCCGACCGTTGGCGATCGATAAGTACGCGGTGATTTACGCTGGCGCCCAAAAGAACCTCGGGCCATCGGGTCTTGCCCTGGTCATCGTGCGTGACGATCTATTGACCCGCTCCTGCGACTCTCTACCGATGTACCTGAACTACAAGATGCACGCGAAGACGAAGTCGCTCTATAACACGCCGAACACGTGGGGCGTGTACCTCATGGGCTTGGTGTTCAAGTGGATCAAGGCACAGGGTGGCCTTAAGACGATAGAGGAAGCCAATCGGGAGAAGGCCGGTCTGCTCCATGACGCGATCGACGGCAGCGATTTCTTCCGCGGGCACGCCGAGCCGGAGTCGCGATCAATGATGAACGTCACTTGGCGCTTGCCGACTGAGGATCTTGAGGGCCGGTTTGTCGCCGCAGCGGAGGCCGCCGGTTTGAGCGGGCTCAAGGGGCACCGCAACGTGGGCGGCTTGCGGGCGTCCATCTATAATGCCTGTCCGCGTCGCGCTGTTGAAGATTTGGTTGCTTTTATGAATGACTTTGAGTCGAAGAACGGGTAGGCTCCGGCCACGTATGGGCTGTGATGTCCGTTGTATTTGAAGACTCATTGTGAGGTGTTGCATGGATACAAGCATCTTTGATCTTGCTTTCAACCTGTTTTTCTTTTTCTTTTTCTTCCTGACCGGCGCGGGATTCGGGTTCCTGGGTCTGTAGGGCCGCGACTCTGCCTCTGCGTTTCTTGGTTGATTCTGCGTCTCCGGAGAACGTGGAGTTTGGCCGCGCCGCGCACTACAGTCTCGTATAGTCTACAGGTGCATCGCCGGCCAGCGTGGGTAGATCCATCGCGGCGCCGTCCTGGTACTTCATCGCCGAGCACGTGTTGAAGATGACGGTGCGCTGATGCGGTTCGATCCTGCCGTCTTTGGCCATCGTCTTCGCCGCGACGATGCAGGCGGCCGCCTCCGGGCAGAACGGGATGCCTTCCAACGCCGACGCCTGCATCATCATCGGTGCGATGGCGTCCTCCGGCACAGCGACGGCATCACCATTTGATTCGCGCAGCGCGTCCAGCATCATGAAGTCACCAATTGCGGAAGGCACGCGCACGCCCCAGGCGGTGGTGACTGGATCAGGCCAGGGCTCGGCGAAGCGCTGCCCGGCTTCAAACGCCCGCACAATCGGTGCGCAGCCGTCGCTCTGGACCGCGATCATCCGCGGCAGGGTCTCCGATCGAAGCCAGCCCAGCTCGCGGAGTTCGCCGAACGCCTTCCACATGCCGATCAAACCCGTGCCGCCGCCGGTCGGGTAGAGAATGACATCAGGCAGCTCCCATCCCAACTGCTCGGCGAGTTCCAGGCCCATCGTCTTTTTACCCTCGATGCGATACGGCTCCTTCAGCGTGGCCATGTCGAACCAGCCCATCGGCTCGATGCCTTCGCGTGCGATCCGCCCGCAGTCGCCGATCAAACCGTCGACCAGATAGACCTTCGCGCCGGCCTGAACGCACTCGCGCTGGATAGACGTCGGCGTATCGGCGGGCATGAAGATGTAGACTTCCATGCCCGCGCGGGCGCCATAGGCCGCCAACGCCCCGCCGGCATTGCCGGCTGTCGGCGTGACCAGTCGCTTGAGCCCGAACTGCCGAGCCATGCTGACCGCCAGAGCCATGCCGCGGCTCTTGAACGACGAGGTGGGCAGTTGCGATTCGTCCTTGATCCACAGATCCTCCAGGCCGAGTTCGGCACCGAGGTTGGAAACTGGCAGAATGGGCGTGACCCCTTCGCCGAGCGTGACGATCGAGTCCTCGCCGCGAATCGGCAAAAGCTCGCGATAGCGCCACAGCGTCGGCGGACGCGCGGCGAAGTCGGCCGGCTTGACGGCCTTACGAACCGCCTCCAGGTCGTAACGCACCCACAGCGGCCGGTCGTTGTGCATCGTCTGTACTTGGTCGGCTGGTAGTTTCGTACCGTCGATCGCGGATTCGAGATGGGTCACGAAGCTCATTGGCGTATTGTAGTTCGATTTGCTGTGCCTTCCAAGAGCGCTCGCTTCGTCTGGATGGAGGCTGCGTTGGGGGTTATACTCGCGTCGCGAGTAATCGCCTCGCGCAGGCTGAAGCCTGCGGCTCCTTGTTTGGTTCGCCAGTCAAACGTTAATGGTCGGGATGTACAAATGACACGAAATGAAGCATGGACCCTGCTCAATAATTACACTGCAAACGAATCTCTCATCAAGCACGCCTTGGCGGTGGAGGCGGCGATGCGCCATTACGCGGGGTTGCTCGGCGGTGATGTTGACACTTGGGGTCTCGTCGGGCTCATTCACGACTTCGACTACGAACGCTGGCCCGAGCCGCCGGACCACACGCGCGAGGGCGCGAAGGTTCTTCGCGACCGCGGCGTGGATGAGGAAATCATCGGCTGTATCCTCTCGCATGCCGAGTGGAACCTGGATGAATACCCGCGCGACACACCCATGCGGAAGGCGCTCTTCGCCGTTGACGAGTTGGCCGGCTTCCTCGTGGCGGTGGCACTCGTCAGGCCGGACAAGCTTGAAGGCATGAAAGTCTCCAGCGTGAAGAAGAAAATGAAGCAAAAGGCATTCGCCGCCGCCGTCAAGCGAGAGGACATCATCAACGGAGCGGAGCTTCTCGGCATCACAGTTGAAGAGCACATCGGCAACTGCATCACTGCGTTAGACGGCATCAAGAATGAGCTGGGTCTGAATTGAATCCGCGTTCGCGAATGCCGTACTATTCCAAGCGCTGATATAGGATTGACTTCTCGAAGATCGCGAAGAGGCAAGCCGTGCCGGAGGTGACCGCCAAGATCGGCGGGAGCGCATTGCTGATGCGCCTCGGAGATCTCCTCTTGGAGGGGAATCATCTGCCAAACGACGAAGTCAGTTCGTGAGTGCCAACCGACGGCTTGCCGTTTAGCAGACGTTTGGAGGTAAGCGTGGTTTCGGATCGGAAGGGCATCCGAAATCGCGAAGTACATGATTTCTAAGGTGGCACGTGCAGGATCACGGCTTTGGAGCGATCAACAGGTGCGTATGCCGGATCGTTCGGAGCGTATTGATTGCCTGTCGCAGGTCGGCGAAGTCGGCCGGTTTCAATGTGTCCGTCGGGATGTCGATCGTTCTTCGGAAACGAATGGTGTGCCCGCTGGCGATGCGTTCCTGCACCACGACGCCCCAATCGCCGCTTTCCCGAACCATCTTTGTATCACCGGTGGGTGCGGGCCAATCTTGCGGGAGTTCGAGGATCAAATCAATGTTCTCAATCAAAGCACCGCGTGTTCGGACAGATGTCTTTCGCTCGTTTCCACCGATAGGCAGCGGAAATCCGCTCGCCAAGAACAGAGGCCCCTCGCCAAACTGCAATACGAAATGATCCCCGACCTTCGACAGTTTCTCGGCAGCCACTTCCACGGTCGCCTTGAGAGAATCGTCGGACAATGTCGTGATGGAGTGCTTGGTGATCTTGAAGTCGGCAAGAAGACGGCCGACGAGACCCTCGAGCAGTGCTTTCTGCTTGTCGGTCTTGCGGAGTCGGAGGGGATCGTAGAATCCGCCGGTGAGGTGCATACGCAGTTCGCCATTCACCTGGCCGTCCGGGCCGACGGTGAGTTGGCCTGCGATGTTCAACCGGCTTTTTTCGTTCTGCCCGCGCGCGAGAACAAGTGTGGCGCGGAGGTCTTCCGCAGTGTCGAGGCTCAGGAGCGTATGGCCTCCCCAGTGGCCCGGGTTGAGAAACTCGCCGTGTTGCGGGTGAACGTACATCGGCCCTTCGGGCACGTCAATGACGACGACAACACCGGCGAACCCGGCATCAGTCGGCACGTCAGCGTCCCACATTGCAGTGTCAACGGCCACTTCCGTCGTGGCTTTGACGTGGACCGCGCGCAGCATGGCCACCAGCAGTGCAGCCGATTCCAGCGGGCTGCCGTAGTTCGTATCAAACACTTTCGCCACGGAGCGGCATTGCAGCGTGCGAACCGTCTTCAATGAAGCGACGAAGTTGAATGCATCGCGCAGTTTCTTCGACAGCAGACGCGCCTTTTCGGCGGGATCCGGCTCGTCGCCGACGACTTTCTCGGCAAACGCCTGCACGGCCCCGCTCGGTTGGACGGCGTTTTCGACACTGACGAGCATCTCCGATACCCACACCTTCGCCCGCGGGCACGTGGTAAAGCGTAATCTGGGGCTGCGCTGAGGCCAGGGCAGCGATTGCGGCTCTCCAGGATCAGCGGGCAAGCCTGAGAACGCCCAAGTGTACTTCGTCGTGCCGTCATCGAGAGATGTTGTCGTCGGGGAAGTCGATCCCGGCGAATTGTCGGTGCGATGGTGGAGCGTTACACCCTTGGGCACGGTGACGGAGACGGCACGGGCCACAACGGGGAACGGATGGTCCAGTTTCAAGTCAATGGTGAGCCAGGGCGTCTCTTTCTTGTTGGTGATGACCTCGTAATCAAGTTCGAGCACGACGCCGGGTTCGATCGCGCTGAAGGACACGACCTGCTGCCGCCAACATGCGTATTCGGGCCAGCCCGCGACGTCGTTGGCTGCGGCAAAATTGAAAGAGTATTCCGGCACCGCGACGGTCTTGCCGCCGGGCAGAATAGTTTGAGCTCTATGGATGGTGATCTGCTCGCGACCGTCGCAGAAGTCAATGCGCGGATCAGCCACCGCGCGGATGGCGCGGCGCTCGAGCAGTTGGATGAGCTTGTGTTCGCGGTGCCGAACTCGGCCGTCGTCGAGGAGCGTCCAGTCCTGATTCCAACTCAGGATTACCGCGCCGGCTTCGGGAAAGCGCGCTGTATCCACATCGCCGCCGGGCACGGTCGTCTGGGCGGCGGCGAGTGCTGCGGGTGCAAGCAATGCAATGAGGCTGGGCAGAAGGCGCCTGGCAGTACGATTCTGATGCATGGATCACCTTCGCTTAACGGACATCGGCGTGTGTTGCGGTGGATCGGTCAACGGTACACACGATCCATTCCTTTGAAAGTTGATTCATTGAATCGAGCGTCTTCTTGAATTCCGCGTAATCTTCCGGCGGAACGATGTGCTTCTTGAGCGTCAGCTCGAACTCGTAGGTCAAGAATCCGCCTTCCACGTGTGCTTCAAAGGCCAGCGCGGCGGCGGGCGAGTCGAGTTCGACGGGATCGGGCACGGACTCCACCGACCAGCCATCCGGAAGGCGCAGGGTTTCCTTGTATCGAACGAGACGAGTGGCCCGCAAGCGGAAGCCAAACTGCCGCTCTTC
>JADFJZ010000151.1 GCA_022565195.1 Planctomycetota bacterium
CTGGCCAACAAACGCGCTGACATCGACCGCACCGTTGGGCGGGCCCGTGTCAAAGTTGGTCGAGCCTGCCGTCGCTGTGAGAATCAGGTCCGACTGGAGATTCCCGCCTCCGCCGTTCGGTTCGACATTCACCGTGAATGTGCGGTCCATGGTGGCGCCGAAGGTCAGGTCCCAGGCCGCCCGGTAGTCGAACGTCAAGAGTGGCGCATTAATAAACGCGTCTTGGGCAATCCGGATCATGCCCGGCCCGTCCCCATCGAAGCCACTCACTGCATCGTACAGGCCATCCGTCGGGGTGTTGGACCAACCCCAGCCGAACGTGTCCACCGTTCCGCCAAGATAGACGCCGAGCGGAAAGAATGGATCCGCCAGGTCCTGCGTAACCCAACTCGCAAAGGTGGCGGTTTCGAAACTGCCGTTCACGATCTGTGCTTGGGCGGATCCAGCCGCGGCAAACGCCAGCAATGCCGCCGCTGCGAGCGCTAGTGTCTTCTTCTGCATCGATTTTTTCTCCTCGCTTGGGTGTTGGTCACAAATGTGGTTCCCGCCACTAAGTAGATATAAAATGAGAGAGCCGCACAGGACTCTCTCTCGGGAGCTAAGTTTTTCGGCCTCGATCCTTCGCCGACCTAAACACTAGTATACCTGCATCGGGTGGGGCTCCGCAAGGAATTCCCCGTTATTTTTTGGGGGCAGAAAGACTTGGCCGCAGGAAAGAGCCTTAACTCCTTTTTCTTCAGAATGTCAAGCGGCAGCACCTGAGCCCAGCCGAGCCGTGTGAGCGAGTTGGGGTACCCGAAATCGACCATCCGAGGCTGCTTCGGACCGGCGGGGATTCCTTGTCAATGTGGAGCAACCGGGTGCCTGGAGGGAGGATGGCGGGTGGATAGCGAATGGACGCCCACATATATACACGCTCTCCCTTTCAATCGTGCTAACAATGGCTTGTTAGTTCCCTTCGCAGACTTCATCCCAATCGGAATCAAATGGCTCGGTCTGTGTATCAACACACTCTTCTGGGCTGGACTACTTTGGGCGCTGTTCTTAAGTCCGGCATTCCTTCGCCGAGTTCTAAGGCGGCGAAAGGGATGCTGCCTGCGATGCGGTTATGACCTGCGCGGATCGAAGGATCATTGTCCAGAATGTGGCGTCCCTTTTGCAAACAATGCTCTGAGGAAGAACGACTGATGGTCCGCCGCGATCGTGAATTCAAAGCCGTCGCGCCAAACCGTCACCTGTGTTTGAAATGCAACTACGACCTCCGAGGCTTGCCGGATGACCATTTCTGTCCGGAATGTGGTTGGCACTATACGCGCCTGCCGTGCGTGTGGCTGAAACCGAGAATGTGGACGATCATGTCCTTCATCGGCATTACTCTCTTCGTGGGCTGCTTGGATCCAACTAAGGTCGTATGGCTGGCTTGGACTGCGTTCGCGGGCTGGCGATGCTACCGCCTCTTGCAGCGTGGAGAGTATGTGGCCATTCTGGGGGACGGCATTGAGTTGCGCCTAAGCACGGTCGAGCCGCGTCATCTCCGATGGGATGAGATTCAGGAGTTACACGCCGGGCAGTTGGACAAAAGTTGCCTGCTTGTCCTGCGAGAGGCGCGGAACGATGAGATTGTTGCCGGTGTCTTCCGATCACACGAGGAAGTACAGGAGTTCGTCGAACTGGGCAGACAGCGGCGGGAGGAAGCGGCGTACTGAGTGTGGCACGGGATTCTCTTGATGTTCGGATGGATTGCTGAACCGGGGTGAATGGGGAAACGGGTGAATCTTTCCTGTATGAGGCATCGCGCAGGCTGAAGCCTGCGGCTCCTTGGTTCGTTCGCTGTTCAAACATCAATCAAATCAGGGACACTGCCTGAAGGTTTGTCGTCCGTGGCCCGCGCGCGGCGGAGCGGTTATGATTGTGCGGTGTTTTCCTTTGAACTAACGGCCAGCGATTCCGGCAGCAAGGCGCGCCGCGGACGGCTTCACACGCCGCACGGCGTGGTTGAGACTCCTGTGTTTATGCCCGTCGGCACCAAGGCCTCGGTCAAAGGCCTGACGCCTTCCCAAATCGTCGCCACTGGAACCGAAATCATCCTGGCGAACACGTACCACATGTTACTGAGGCCCGGGCCCGAGGTCGTCGCGGAGTTCGGCGGACTGCACGGCTTCATGGGCTGGGACAAGCCGATCCTGACCGACAGCGGCGGATTCCAAATCTTCTCGCTGGCCTCGCTGGCCAAGATCAGCGACGAGGGCGTGACGTTTCGATCGCACATCGACGGCGCGAAGTTGAAGCTCGATCCGCAGTCCGCCATCGACGTGCAAAACAAGCTGGGCGCGGACATCATCATGGCTTTCGATCAATGCCCGCCCTACCCTTGCGAACGAAGCCAAGTCGAAGAGGCAGTCTCGCGAACGCTGCGCTGGGCGCAGGCCTGCCGCCAGGCACACACGCGGGAAGATCAGGCGCTCTTTGGGATCGTGCAGGGCGGCGTGTATGAGGACCTGAGGATGCGCTGTGCGGCGGAGCTGCGTGAACTGGATTTCCCGGGCTATGCGATCGGCGGGCTGTCCGTGGGCGAGTCGCACGAGCAAATGATGGAGGTGTTGGACTACCTGCCGGCTCAACTGCCCGAGGATCGCCCGCGCTACCTCATGGGCGTGGGCATGCCGAGGGACATCGTAGAGGCGGTCCGCCGCGGCGTGGACATGTTCGACTGCGTCCTGCCCACCCGCAACGGGAGGAACGCCCATGCCTTCACTGCCAACGGGCCCGTAAAGCTCCGCAATGAGCAGCACAAGACCGCGGATCAGCCGATCGAGGACGGCTGCGATTGCCATGCTTGCACGCACTTCAGCAGAGGTTATATTAGGCACTTGTTTGTGGTGGACGAAATGTTGGGACCGATTCTGGCCTCGATCCACAACATCCGATTCTATCAGCGGTTGATGGCCAGGATTCGGGAACTGATCGAACAGGACAATCTACAGGCCATTTATTCAGAATACCCCGTCGCCACTTGAACGCGACTCTCATGGATAGGATTTTGACGTGGAAAACATGAATCAATCGATGATCGAACTCGTGGCCCAGACCACACCTCCTGCTAATGGTGCGGGGCAACCCGGCGGCGGTGCAGGCAAGTCAGCCGGTGGCGTCCCGAACATTTTCTTTGGCCTGATGTTGGCCATGGTCGTGTTTTACATTTTCCTGTTCAGAGGCCAGGGCAGGAAGAAGAAAGAACTCGCCAAAATGATCCAGGGACTGAAGAAGAATGATCGCGTCGTGACGATCGGGGGCATTGTCGGAACCGTCGTCACCGCGAAAGAAGACGAGATCGTGGTGCGCGTCGATGAATCCAACAACACCAAGATGACCTTCGTTCGCCAGTCTATTCAACGCGTGATCAACGGCGATACGGACGATAAGTCACGTTAGACGATGGGCGGACTGAGCGCGGCGGCAGGCCCGCGATCCGGAGCGGCTGAAGTCAGGGCCGCAGGGATTCCATCAACTCATCGTGCAACGGCTGGCCGCCGGCCAGAAATGCGATGTTCTCGCCTTCATACCGTTCGGGATCAACGGGAAAAATGGCCTGCCCGGTCGGCGAAGTCACGCGCCCCCCCGCTTCAGTAACCAGCAACGCCCCCGCCGCGACGTCCCAGAGCTTGATTTCCTGGGCGAAACAGGCATCCAGCGCCCCGCAGGCGGTCAGCGCCAGATTCAAGCAAGTTGAACCAATGTGGCGCAGGACGCCCCGTGACGCCCAATCCCGATAAATCGCAGCCGGCAGAGGCGCTTCCCGAGGCGTGGGGATGCCCAGGAGCGGGCCGTCCGACCAGCCGACGGCTGAGACGTGCATCCGCCGCTCGCCGGCGAATGCACCCTGCCCTTTGATCGCAGTGTATGTGCGGTCACAGTTGGGATCATGGATCACGCCGACGACGGGCACTCCGCGCTCCATCAGGGCAATCGAGACACAGTAAAACGGCAACCCATGCACGAAATTCCGGGTGCCGTCCAACGGATCGATCACCCAGTAGTATTCCGCGCTGCCGCGTCCGGTTGCTTCCGAAGCGATCGCGGTGCTTTCCTCGGCCAGTATTCCATGCTCCGGGAATTCGCGCGCTACGTGATCGACAATCAACTGCTGGATTTGAATATCAACTTCGGTGACGAGGGATTGATCGCTCTTTGTGGAGGCGGAGAAGTCTGAGCCCTGGCGAGCGCGGGCCAACTCCCCTGCTTCGCGTGCCCACGCCTTCGCGCGGGTCAGGATGTGTTGCAAGTCAACAGACGCCATGCTGTGCCCGCTGAGCGCGGTGAAGACTCAACGCACTCGGCCCATGAATTGCAGAAAGGTTTCCTGCGTGAAAATCGGGATCGACAGTGCCTGGGCGTCGTTGATGGCTGCGGTGTAGGTGTCCTTCTTGCGACTCTGATCGTCGTGGACGGCCTGATTCTCCGGGCTGGGGTTACTGGAAAGCCGCAGCACTGCGGGGCGCGCTCCGGCGATCACGAAGTCAATCCTGGCACTGAGTTCGTCGGCGATGAGGCCACCGTTTTCTTTGATGAGCGCTTGGAGCGTCGCTTTCCCGTTAGGATCGTCCCGGCCGTCGTAGTCAAAATCAAACTTGCCGAGCACATAAAACGTCAAGCTGCGTCCCCGGTCGTAGACCGGATTGGCCACGAGGTCGCCTTCGAGGATGGGGAACAGTGCATTGTCTCGCAGAATACGGCATGTCGAGACGTCTTCGCCGATATCGATGACGAGATGCTGAACCTCGACCCGGGTGCGGTCGAGTCTTGCCTTACCGAGAAAACCAAGGCCATCATCCCCGTCCACATCCTGGGCCACCCGGTGGACATGGACCCTTTGTTGGAGGTGGCCCGCACCTACGGGCTGACGATCATCGAGGACGCCACGGAGTCCTTGGGGGCCGAATACAAGGGGCGCTCCGTCGGTCGCCTCGGGGACATCGGCTGCTTCAGCTTCAATGGGAACAAGATCATCACGACCGGCGGCGGTGGCATGCTGGTGACCGACTTGGAAGAGTGGGCGAAACAGGCCCGATATCTGTCGACCCATGCCAAGGACGATCCTGTCGAGTACGTCCATGGAACCCTGGGCTACAACTACCGCTTGACCAACCTTCAGGCCGCCATGGGCTGCGCTCAGCTCGAGCAGCTCGACGCCTTCGTTCAGAAGAAGCGCGACATCGCCCGCGAGTACACCAGCGCGTTGCGCGAGGTCCCGGGCCTGACGCTGCCGGGCGAGGCTTCCTGGGCGTCCCGCTCCTCCTGGCTCTATACGGTGCTGGTGGACGAGGCGAGGTACGGCATGAATTCCAGGGAGTTGCTGCGGAGTCTGGGCGAGCAGAGCATAGAGACGCGGCCTTTG
>JADFJZ010000152.1 GCA_022565195.1 Planctomycetota bacterium
GAACTGCGCCGAGCTTAGATTGGCAACCTGTTTCGCCAGTAATTCAATCCGATCCCGCATCTCTGCTTGAATCAGATGCTTGGCCTGCTGATCGAGGGTGTCCCGCAACCCTTGAGGCAAATAGTCATACATGTTCTGCTGTGTGGCGGAAAGATCCAAGATCACAACGTAGGAAAGCAGGTCAGGAAACGCTGCTAAGAGATCTGCGAATAAAGAACGGGATTCAGTGGACAGGAGGCAGCCTTTGGGCTCCCCATGTTTCCGTTCCTTCTTCGACAACCCTGCCACGTAATTCTTGTAAGCATGCTGAACGTCGGTAGTTATTGCATCAGGAACGATTATGGACGCCACTACGCCGAATGCGCCTCCCTGGTTGTCATTTCTGCTGAAGTTTCCTGATTCGTCGAAGTAGAACTGCATATCGCTCACCAACGAACGGGGATAGATAGATCGTTACTCATCGCTATCGCCTCGATGTGTTTCTGAATCAAGACCCAATGCGCGAAAATAGTTGGCCGGGTGGCCCATGTTCTTCAGAACGTGGGGGACACGAATTTGTTGGTCGTATTCCGTGGCCAGATTCGAGGCTCCGCGATCGAAGAACCCCGGCAACGTGCGATCTGCATTTGTGACGCGCTCCCCTGCGGGTTGCCGCTAAACATTGCCGCACCGGTGCCACCTGTCACTCACTACTCGTTACTCGCTACTCGTTGCTGCCTGCGTCGCGCAGCTTGAGGATGATCTCGGCTTGCAGCTCGAAGGGTTTGGCGCCGAACTGCCGGTAGGTGATGCGCTCGACGACGTTGCCGAGGTCTGCCAAAAGTTGGATGGCGTTGCCTGTGCCCACCAGCAAGCCGCGCAGGCTTTGCGGGGAAGGTTTGGGGAGGTAGATCTCGACGTCGCTGACCCGTCCGTGGCGTTCGATGCGGAGCGTTCGCAGTCCGCCGCCGGGCTTGGCCTGGAGCTTCTGGCGCAGATCCTCTTTCGGATCCTCCAGCGACAAGAACTCGCCGTCGATGCCGAGGATGTAATCGCCCGGGCGCAGCTTGCCGTCGGCAGGCCGGCCTTCCAGCGTGCGCATGACGTAAACTTTGCCCGGCGTCTGCGCGTTGTCTTTGCGCAAACGCACGCCCAGCCGCACGGGCGTGGCCTGGAAGTAGTCGCGCAGGTTCTGAAACCACTCGCTGCGCAAGAGTTCGGAATCGTCGGCGAGCAGCATGGGCTGCAGCGCCGCCAGTTGGGCGGCGATCCGGCGAGGATTGAGCAAACCGCGAACTTGCGTCTCCCGATGCGGTGTTTCCGGCGCCGTGGCCCAGCGTCGGAACTCCGGCAGGGCGTACGTTCCGTTCCGCGAAGCGTCGATGATCTCCTTCACCACGCTGGGATCGCTGCCCACCACGAGGTGATTGCCGATGGCTGTGATGCTTGGCTGGAAGTCGCTCCACAATCCGCCCCCGGGCTCCGCGTCGGTCAAGCGCGTCACGCGCAACGTGGTGATCGCGTGATCCTGATACGTGCTCGATTCGAGGGCGATCTCATGGCGGGCGGCGGCCTGGTGCGTGTTGATGATCCCCGCGATGCTCTCGCAGATCCGCGACAGCGTGGTCACGGCCTGGGAGGCCTGCTTGGCCTCGGTGATGTAAGCGAGCCTCAAGGCATCATCGGATTGCCCGCCGGCCAACATGCACCACGTCGCCCGTGGGCCCAGTTCCGAAAGCGGCATAATGCCGTGCAAGCCGTAGGTTTCCACGGTTCGGGCCAATTGGCGGTAGAACGAAGGCCCGCTGCGGGGCAGGTAGCGAACGCCGAACTCGACGATCGACGCCATGTCCACCGGCAGAACCCAGGCCGCAATAGTACTCGGCGGCAGAAGCTGCAATTGGTCGGCGCGGAGGACCTGCTGATACGGCAGTTCCCGAACGCTGCGCAGGCCGCGGAACATACAGCGGACCCGATCCGGTTCCAAATGGATCTGGACGCAGCCGGTTTGCAGATGGGGCAGCGCTGCCGGGCGGAATTGGAGCAGCCTGTCGTCCTCTGCCGGGCGGCGCTGGACGAACAACAGACCGGAAGCCTGCGGATCCGCCCAGCGCACATCGTCGCGGAAGCGGCGGTGATCCAGCAAGCTGGCGCGTTCGTGGCCCGCGAGCATCCGCGCCGATTGCTCGAACATTGCCGACCCGCTTCCAATATCGCTGAGCACAAAGACCTCGCCGTTGGTCGCGATCCACAATCCGCGCGACGAATGGTAGACCTTGACCTTTCCGTCCTCGCGGACCAGCTCGGCGGACTTGATTTCGAGCGCCCGAGCGAACGCCTCGGCATCGTTCGGCCGGCAGATGGCGATCATCTCCCTGCCACGCTGGCGCCAGGATTGCAGGGCAATGACGCGCGGCTGGCCGACGAGCAGCGCCTGGATCTCGGGGTCGGGCAACTCGGCGAAAGCTCCGACGCGCCCCAGCAGCGCGCGCCACTTTTCGTGGTCGGAAATACGGAAGTAGATTCCCGCATCGTTGGGCACATAGCGAGCCAGCGGTTCCAACAGTTCGGTCGCATGCTTGCTCGCCCCGCGGTCGACGGCTCGCTTGTCGGGTTTCGATTCGCCGACCTTGCCCCCGCCGCCATCGGGCTCTTGGGCGGATGCGGCAGCCGGCATCGCGATCATGGCGATGGCGAACACCAACCCGGACATCTTTGTGGTCGCTTTCGTGAACCGGAAACTCACCAGATTCGGTGGTGGGAAGAGTCTGCCCATGACTTCAGCGTCTGCGGGTCGGCGCTGGCCGTGAATCCAGGACGGTCGCATGGCAATCCAACTGAGGCTGGCTACAGCAATTCCCCGCCGTCGTCCAGGTCGGGCAACAACTCGATGATGTCCAACTCCGGCTTGCCCGGGGCGGGTTTGCCCGGGGCGGGCAGAAGATCGAAGTCCGGATACGGGCTCGGCAGCATATCCTCCGGATCGATGGTGGTGCGGAGATGATCGATGCTGTAGTGCCCCAAATCGATGGAAGACGAAATGTTGTCGGTGGCATCGAAGAGCAGGCCCAACGGCAAGCCGCTGATCATAGTGGCAGCCGGGATCGACTTGATCATGTCCGGCGAAACCTCGGCGCCTGCAATCTGGTCGTCCTGAACTGCGGTCGGATAGAACACAACCACCGCAGCAATGGCCGCCGCCACACCGAGCAGGCCGCCGGCGACCTTCATGCCGCGCGAAATCCCAAGCCAGCGGCGGGAGGTCTTCTCTTCATCAAGAATCGCCATGAGGCGGTCCGTGAAATCGGCGGACGGACGCGGCTCGCACGCGTCCAGGCGGATCACGTTGCCGCAAGCCTCCATCAGCGTCAATTGGTGGCGACAGGCGGCGCACTCCAAACGATGAGCATCGACTTCCGCGACCAGCGATGCCGACAACTCGTCATTGAGGTACGAATCAAAAAGGTGTTGAGTTTGCTCGCAATTGATCATGACACTTCCAACTCGAATCAAACGCCGATCCGCGGCTGTCTGTTTCCTTCTATGCAATCGCCGCGTTCAGGATGCTGAGCTTCTGCCAATCGTCGACGAATGCGGGCTCCAGCAGATCTTTCAGCTTCGCCCGGGCGCGGTGCAAATGACTCTTGACCGTCGCCACCGGCACATCCATGACCACGGCGATTTCCTGGCAACTATGGCTCTCGCGATAAAACAGCGTGACGGCCAGCCGCTGTGTGGTGCTGAGGCGATCAACCGCCCGCCATACGGCGTCCTTCAACCGGCGGGCCTCCTCGCTTTCGGCGATCTCGGTCGTGCCCGGTTCGCCGGTGCTCTCGAAGGTGCTGAAATCAATGTCCGCATCGACGATCTTATTCCGGCGACGCAGACTGTTGAGCGCCAAGCGATAGGCTATGGTGAACAGCCAGGTACTGAAGCGATAAGTCGGATCGAACGAATCGATCGCCGTCATGGCCTTCAGCAGTGCTTCCTGGCAGACATCCTCGGCGTCCTGGTGGTTCGGCAGCACCCGCCACACGAATGCGAACAGGCGCTGCTGATACTGCTCGATCAAGGCGCGCATCGCCTCCCGATCGCCGCGTTTGACGGAGTCAATCAAGCGTTGCTCCTCCAAACGACTCAGGCGCTCCGTCGCTGTGTTATTCCCGCGGGTGCCCATGTATACTTATTATACCTCGACGGGCTCGGAGGGTTTCACCCCTCCGGAAACAATAAAGATACCCTGTTGCGACCTCCCAGTCGAGGCGTCGGCATTGCCGGATGATACATAAGTTACTATAACGTAATACGTTATGGCAAAAAAGAAGCCGAAACCCGGCGGTCAGAATGTGGTGCAGAACAAAGCAGCCCGATTTCGGTACGAAATCCTGGAGCGGATGGAGTGCGGAATGGCCCTTAAGGGCACGGAAGTCAAGAGTTTGCGTAATCGGCAGGCTTCGCTCGAAGAAGCCTTCGCACGCATCCAGGGCGAGGAATTGTGGCTGATTGGATGTCATATCAATCTTTATACGGAGGGCAACGTCCAGAACCACGAGCCCACCCGGCCGCGGAAGCTCCTGGCCCATAAGCGGGAGATCCGCAAATGGATCCCGCAGGTCAAAGCGAAAGGCCTGACCATTGTGCCTCTGGACATCCATTTCAACACGCGCGGGCTCGCGAAGATCACGCTGGCGCTGGTCCGCGGTAAAACGTTCGCCGATAAGCGACAGGACATTCGGAAACGAGAACACCAAAGGGAGATGGAACGTGCCATGCGGCGCTGATCGCTCACAGTCACGAACATCGACGCGGCGGCTCACTGAATCCGGCAAGCACCCGCCGCCGATGAGAAAATGCTCCGTTTCGCAGCCATTTCCAACCCCCTCGCGCCGTCTCATCTCCTGGGGTGGCATCGTTCCGGAGTCGCGGTTATACTGCGCGGGTTCGAGTCCGGACGGGCGATAGTTCTCTTGCTCTGAGGAGGTTTGGATATGGATCCCACATCACTGCTCGATTTGATCCTCGCGATCATTTCGCTGCCGTTTCAAATCATCCACGAGTTGGTGTTTGCCATCGGCGACTTGCTCGTGTTTGACATCCTGGGCCTTGGACCGTTCTTGCCCATCCGGCTGTAAGCGAGAGAGACACGCTTCGGCGCAAGCGAAGCCGAAACGCCCGCAGAGCTTTCGGAACTCGCAATTCGGAATTCGCCATTCACGCGTTGTGCTAAGCCAAACTAGTCAATGATTGCACAGTTGTTCCATCATAAGCCGATTCGACGGCTGTGGATTCTTTTTGTGGTCCTGGAGGACCAAGATCATGTCTCAACCATTGCTTGTCCGTCAGTTGACGCGCTCCGAGCGGGTCCGCATCCAGAGGTTACGGCAAGAACCGCCCAGCGTCAGCGCGC
>JADFJZ010000153.1 GCA_022565195.1 Planctomycetota bacterium
CGATACGCCGCCGACGAAAACGATCTACATCGTGCTGCGCCCGGGGCCGAGCAGGGGCCAGCAGGGCATGCCTCTGCCCGGCACGGTGACACCCCAGGAGCGGGCTGTGGTGCTGACCGCCATCGGCGATTCCGGGCTGTCCATTTTTCTGACCGGCTGGGCCATGATGGCGTCCAAGTATGAGTATGAAGGGTTTCTCAGTCAGAAATGGGGCATCGAAGTCGACGGCGGGTCGATGGTCATCACCGCCATTCCGACGAAGCCCGGCGAGTGGAGCTTGTCGCGGGGATTCGATACTGTGTCGAGCCTGAAGTTTCGCGAGCACGCGCTGACCGAAGGGCTCGAACCGCTGGCCGATCAGTGTGAGCTGCCGTGGTCCACAAAAATCGGCAGAAGCGAGAAGCTTCCCGAGGAAGTGAGGGTCGTGGAACTGGCCTACGTGCCCGCCGGCGAGGATCACTGGGGCGTTAAGGATCCCATGGGATTCGTGAATCGCTTTCAAGATGAGGGCAAGACGCAGCAGACCGCCGACGACATCCCCGGGCCGTTTCCGATGGCCCTGACGGCGAGCAAGGGCGAACAAAAGATCGTTGTGCTTGCCGCCGGCGAGAAAATGATCAGCGACGCGATCGCCGTGTCGAATCAATTGTACATGTCTGCCGGCGGCGGACTCCAGGTGCGCCGGCGGGCGCCGGGCAATCTGGCGTTCTTCCTGAACATTCTCCATTACCTCGATGACACGTTGCAGTGGATCAACATTGGTTCCCCGATCGATAGTTCGCAGATCGAAATCACGGATCGCCAGCTCACGTTCTGGCGGGTGTTGGCGGTGGGCGTGTTGCCGGCGCTGGCGATGCTGAGCGGCTGCTGCGTGTGGTACATACGGCGGAGGTAAGGGCACATGAACATCAAGACCACCATCGGCCTCGGGATCGCGGTGATCGTCCTTTCGGCGGCCTTCCTCATCTTCGGCGGCGGAGGTCCTACGCCCATCGCGGACGGCGAACGTAGCCCGACGACTACGGATCAATCCATTGCCGGTACTGCGGACACTGATGATGATCGCTCACTGGCGGGCCCACTGACCGACGACACCACAATTGAGAAAATTGTGTATGAAAAGCGCGGCCAGCCCCGGATGGTCTTCGAGCGGATCGAGGGTGACGACGGCGGCGGGCCGGTGAAGTGGCAGATGGTCGAGCCGACCCGTTGCGAGGCAGCCACTTGGACGGTGAACGACTTAGTGCTGGCTGCCAAGCGGCTCAAGTATGCGTCGAAGTACGACATCGCCGGCGAGAACAGCCTGTCGCTCGAAGATGCCGGCATTCGGCCGGAGCCGGTGGCGCGATTCGCGGTCACTTCCGTCGATGGCGACACGGTCGAGTTTGAAGTCGGCAAACTGCTCATCGGCCAGCGCAAGCGCTACGTCTATCTGCCTTCGCGGCCGGATGAAGTGTTCGTGGCCGAGGAGACCTTCGACAACATTCTGGACCGCGATCCGGCGCAGTTCCGCGAGGGTAAGCTCTTCCGCATGATTGCCTCCCATGCCGTCGAGCTGGAGATCATCGAGCGCGGTGAAGACGGGCTGACGACCTACAAACTCAAGAAGCAGGATGGCGAGTGGGCTTTCGTCGCTCCGTTCAGCGCGAAAGCAGAGAGCAAGAAAATCCAGGACGTCGTCAACATGATGAACCGCGTGCGGGCCACACCGTGGTTGGAGGAGATTCCCACGAGTCGCGCGCCATTCGGTCTCGATCCGCCCTACCTGCAAGTCACGGTCGCCACGGAAGAGGAAGTCGTCAAACCCGCGCCCGAAGACAAGCCGGAGGAAGATGCCGAGGAAGGCGAGACAACTGGAGAGACGACCGAATCAGACGAAGAGCCCGAACCGGAGATAGAAATCAAGCGGAACGAGTTCGTTCTCTTGCTGTCTGATCGCAGGCCGATTGACGACGACAAGAAGGTCTATCTCCAACGCGGGGGCGAGGAGCAGGTCGGGCTGATCAACGCAACGGAGCTTGACAAGTTCGTTCCGCGGCTGAGCGAATGGCGGATCATGAAGATTCTTGCCGATGCCGACGTTTCCCGGGCCAACTCGCTGAAGATCCAACTGCCCAAACAAACGATCGAGTTCGAGCGGCGCGGGAATGACTGGCTCTTCACGGGGACGGAACAGCTCGCCGAACCGGGCGAAATCGCTGCGGTGCTGGCAGCGCTGGAATTGCTCAAAGCGGTGAGCTTCACCGACACCGGCGTCGAGCCTTCGTTCGGCCTGGATACGCCGGCGGCGGAGATTACACTCGGATTCCCGGAGTCCGATGAAGTCTTGACCCTCCGCATTGGTGCATTCACAGAGCAAGTTGAGAAGCGTCTGCGCTACGTCCAGCGGGGCGGATCGAGTACGGTCGCGAAGGTCAGGAACAACGGACTTACCGAGATCTTTCGTGAGGAGGCCATCTACCGCAACCGCGAACTGCTTGACTTCGCCGACTCTGGTCTGCTGAAGATCGAACTGGCCCGCCAACTCGAGGCCTCCGGCCGCAAGCAGCATCTGACGCTCGAACGCGACGAGGACGGGGTCTGGCAAATGACCGCGCCTACGCAGTCGGAGGTGGATCTTGAGGCCGTTCAAAAGATGGCCAACAAACTCGCCAAGCTGCGCGGCACCCGGATCGCCGATGAGCAGAACCCGGACAAGCTGGGGCTGAGCGAACCGGACATCGAAGTGACGCTCACCATCAAAGGCGTGCCGACGATCAAAGTTCCGGAAACCGGCGACGAGAACACCGCACCTGAAATTACACCGGGCGAGCCGATCACCCGCCGGCTTGGGTTGTCCAAACAGGACGGCGTGGTCTACGCGCGCTCGCCGGATGTGCCGGTGTTCATGGAGGTCGATGCCGCAGTTTATGACGCCCTGATGGCGGAAGTGATCGACGGCGTGTTCTGGGATTTCGAGATGTCGCAGGTCGTGGCCTTCGGTTCGAAGGACGGCGAGCGCGAAGTCAGCCTGCGCAAGGTGCGCGATCGTTGGCAGTACTCGCGGGAGCCGGATATTCCCATCGACGGGGCCAAAGTGGACCAGCACATCAGCAAACTGCGGCACTTCAAGACCCGCCGCTATGTCGAGTATACCTCGGCGAATCGCTCGGCATATGGACTCGACGCACCGACGCGCCAGTTCTTTTTCGAGGTGGAAGGCGGCACGCGATATGAGCTTCTGATTTCGGGCGCGGATTACCGGGGGACCGGCGAGGGTCTCTATGCCACGACCATCGACTCCGCCAGCCGTATCTTCGTGCTCGATCCGATGGTGCTGAAGCTCGGGGTGATTGAGCTTTCGCGACTGGAAGCGGAGTAGCGACTCCTACGCGGCGAGTGAAACTCGAACTGGGATCGTTACGACTTCGGATCGGCTGCCAAACGGCAAGCCCACGGGTGGATCCTCCGAATGGACTTCGTCGTTTAGCAGACGCGCCGTGCTCCAGGCAGCCCGTTCCCACTGGCGGACAAGCCGCCAGCGGCACCCCCGCGGATCGGTGGCAGCCCCGCGCCGACCGCTACGACCCGCCCGAAATGACCTTCGAGAGTGAGAAGATCGGCAGCAACAAGGCCATCACCACGCCGCCGATGAAAATGCCCATGAAGACCACCAGCGCGGGCTCGATGAGCGTGGTGGCCATTTTGATCGCGTTGTTGAGGTCCTTCTCGCAGAAGTCGGCGACGCGACTCATGACCGGCCCCATCTGCCCGCCCCGTTCGCCGGCCAGGACCATCTGGATGACGGAGTGCGGATACAAATCCGATCCCCTCAGGCAGTCGCTCAGCAGATTGCCCTTGCGCAATTGCTCGTCTACTTTGTCCATCAATTCCTCGTAGTAGTGGTTGTTCACGACGTTTCGCGTGAGGGCCACCGTCTCGAGCATGGACACGCCCGAGTCGATCATGGTTCCCATGGTGCGCATGGTCACGGTCGTGTAGGCCTTGCGGTACATGGGTCCGATGATCGGCAGGTTGATTCTCAGCCAGGAAGACACGATGCGTCCCCGGGGCGTGCGCGCAAAGAGCCACGTGCCCAGGCTCACGCCCAACACGGCCGCTTGAGCGCTAGCTGCCCCCTAGGCCCGATTCCAGCGAATTACAATTGTACACTTCTCTCCAAACACATCACTCTCGATGGACTCGGGGGCTTCGAGGAAATCATGGCTATCGAGCAATTCGCCCTTGCCGAGCCGCAACGGGCCAATAGTGCTCAAATCGACGTTCGATGCAAACCAGGGAAACCCAAAAAACCGCACTGCGCAAATGACATCTTCTCCGTGATAATATGGCCGGTAGCGGAAGTGTTTTGAATTCGGCTCGAGCTGTCCGGTGGTAGTCACAAAAAACCGTACCTTTCGCCTCGTGGAACGTCTGAAGCAATGTTGGACAAAGTCATCGCAAGGGGGCTGTTTGGACTGCGCCTGCTGGTTGCAGTGGGTCTTGCAAAGCCATCTACCGAAACGGCGTCCGTTCAGTTGGATGTGCCTTTGCCTCGACTCGCTCTTAGGATCGGTTGCATGCAGCAGTGCGTGCTTGAATTGCTTCGCCTCCGCGTCCACCTCTGAAAGAGTTTGATTGTGGTGTCGACAAAGGATGTTTGCTGTCAGTTGCGAAACCGGTATTGTACGCCAATCGTTGGCGCACCAATCATACCCCTTTAGCGTAACCAGCTTGCCATCAAACAGGCACTTGCTCCAAAGATGCTCGCCGGATTGGCCGCCAGCACAGTCGCCAAGCGAACTTGCCCAACACTCCACTGATTACGCCTCCTTGAGCTTTCCCCGGCTCTCACGCGGTGATTATATGCCACACCTGGCCCGTCGCCGTAATCCGCGATTCTGAGCGTGACGCAGCACTACTGATTCAGCAGCTCATCGACGATGCACTGAATATCGTCGCCATCAAAAAGGCAATCGCCGTTGCAGTCGCTCAGCGGTCGCCCGTCGCAAGCGACGGGCAAGCCAAGCGTGTTGCTGGGGCAGACGTCGATTTCGTTGGGGACACCATCGCCGTCCTCATCCGGCGTGATCTTGAAGGCGTTGTCGCTGAAGCGTCCAGTGACGTAGGCGTTGCCCAAGTCATCCACGGCTATTCCAACCGGGCCAACAAGCGTGTTGCCGAAGATGATCTCCGTGACCGTCCTGGCGAGGCCCGCAGTTGGGAAGCAGGCGAGAAGTAGAAGGACGAAGAACCTCAAGGTACGTGTTCGCAACATGTTTGCTACCCCCTTGCAACATGTCCGCTATGCCACTCTCTTGGTTATAGGAATCGAGGTCCCGACAGTCAAGT
>JADFJZ010000154.1 GCA_022565195.1 Planctomycetota bacterium
GTTTGCGTCGGCGACAGGAGGTACGCGTCTTCCGCACCGGGAAATCTCGATTTCAGTTTCGCAAGCACGCCCTCTTCCAGGTTCGCCAGCACAAACGGTGCCTTACCGGTCCCATCGACGTGGTCTGCGGAATCGAGCCCACCATCGTCCTCGGCGCGCTCATTCAGCGCCAGCAGCAAGGGAATCGCCGAGGGGCGCCGACGAAGCTCCATCTCGGTGTGGCGCACCCGTTCCAGCAACTGGCCGTACTCCGACCGGCCCGCTTCGATCAAGCACAACATTGCCCCCGCACGGACGAGTTCGTCTTCATCGTCGAGGAGTCGTCTCCAGAAGTTGGTTGACAAGTCGGCCCTTCGATTCCTCAGCAGCAAGATTGCTTCGAGCCGAACTGCCGGGGCCGGGTCGTATGAAGCCAGACGTGTCCACGAATCGAAGTGCGCGTCGCCGTCCGCCTCCAGGCCGCGGAGCGCTCGTACGCGGATCTGTGGATCGTCCGCCGTAGCCGCCGACAGCTTCAGCTCGGCGAGGGCCCGTTGGCGGATCTCCCAGGATTGCTGCTCACTGAGCGCCGGCGCACGGCAGCCGCACCACAGCCAGGGGAGGCAAATGATCCATATGGCGCTCCTCAGAATCGCGTTACATGATTCGACCATTCTGATCTCGCTGGACCGAGAATCCCTTCTCGGTCCGTCGCTGGACCGAGAATCCTTTCTCGGTCCGTCGTCTTGGTGCCGAGAAAGGATTCTCGGCACAGCAGTTATCCCTTCTCGGTCCGCCGTCTTGGTGCCGAGAAAGGATTCTCGGCACAGCAGTGAAAGGATTCTCGGCACAGCAGTCGCTACGCGGCAGCGCGTTACATGATTCGACCATTCTGATCATGGTATCGGGTTGGCTGCAGGTGCCGGACGGTTGATGCGCCCTCCGATGAACACGCCCACGCCCGCAACGGCACATAGCACCGCGAACCAGTCTCCCCAACGCGTATAAAGACTCCGCCGGGAGTCGATACGGACATGGGCTACCTCGTAACCAAAGATGCCGCGGCCCAGGACTGTCCCATTGTCGTTCACCAGATGATGGATTCGGCCATCGGGATCCACGAAGCCGCTGCACGCCGTATTCACCGCTCGAGCGATGCCGACCCGATTCTCCACGGCGCGAAAAACGCAAACAGCCAAGTGCTGCGGCACCATCGAGCCGTGGTTGAACCACCCATCGTTGCTGATACTCAATAGGAAGTCCGCCGGTGGGTGGCCGGTGTTCTGCCCCGGCGGACTCGCAAATTCACGGCTGACGTGGGGCATGAGATCTTCGAAGCAGATCGGAACGCCGAAGTGATATTCGCGGCCGGAAGAGTCGCGGACATTCCAAATGGAGAACTCCTTTCCCGCCGTGAGCGAAAATTCGTCTTCGGGCAAACTGAACGGATTGAAGCTGTCCAGCCAGCGATAGACCACGTGCAATCGAGTGTGGCGAAAAGGCGTGTACTCCCCGAACAGGACCAACACGACCTTGTCATACCTTCGCGGGTGTGCCTCATGTGGCGTGAAAATGAATGCCGAGTTGAACTTCCGCATGTTGGGATACTCCGCGGCGGGGAACTCGATGGAAACCGCGCCGACGACGATCGGGACATCATGCCTGTCGGCTGCCTTTTGAAAGGTCTGCTGGTAGCCGCGAGAGTGTCGCTGAAGCTCTTCATAGTACAACGGCCGCGCCGGGAACGTCGATTGGGTGAGGAACTCTTCGTTGAGGCACATCGACCACGGCGTTTCCGGCAAAAGGAATAAATCGGGCTCAGCGGCGGCAGCCTGCTCCAGCAAATCAAGATAAGCGGCCACCTTGGCCTCCTCGGCCGGGCCGGGCGCATTCGGGTCAACAGAAAGAGGGTAGTCGCCCTGCAAGACGGCTATTTTAGGGCCATCCGTCATGGTTCGGCGATTCAATTGAATCGCCCCGTACCCGACCGTCACCGCTCCGGTCACCAGCACCATCAGCGCGGGCCAAAGCAGTCGCCGTGCGTTTCGGTGAGGACTCCGGGATCTCAGTGCGTACACCGCGCAATCCGCGAGAAAGCCGTTGACCATGGCAATCAAGAACGACACTGCGAAAGCACCGGCAATGTCGCAGACTTGAATCAGAACGAGCTGCCGGTACACGCCGTGTGACAAATACAGGAACGGAAAAGCCAGAGGCCCAAGGGCGCGGGCGTACTCGCAGGCCACCCACACGATCGGGACCAACAGGGTCAGTGGCAGCTTCCACCGCAGATACGCCGGGCGCAGCGCCAGGGCGGCCAACAAATAAAACACGCCGAAGTAAAACCCCACCGCCGCATAACCCGCGATCGTGATATGCCACAGGTAGACAGTGTTGATCAGGAAGAACGCCACACCCAGCGCGTAGCTCAGCAGATAGGCCATGCGGCGCCGGCGTGCGGTGACCACAAACAACACCCACGGCGTGAGGCAGACGAAGCTCACAGGCCAGAGGTTGATCGAGCCCGCCCGCGACCAGTTCATCCCCAGAAAGATCACGGATTGCAGGATCAGCGTCAGAAGCGGAAGGACCAGGAGCCAGCGGCCGAAGCGTGCATTCCATTCCGCTCGAATGTTGTGATCAACCGCGACTCCGTTCACGCGCCGACTCCATCGTTTGCCCGCCAGCATGGCAGCAGGCTCCAGGCTTCGGGCTTCAGGGAGTCCGGTTTGGCGTCCTGCTGAAGCCGGAAGCCCGACGCCTGAAGCCGGGGGGCCGATCGGTCAGTCTTCATAGCCCTCGGGGTTCTTTTCATGCCACCGCCACGCGGACGCAATGATGTCCGAAATGTCAGTGACTTCCGGACGCCAGCCGAGCTGTTCTCGAATCAGGCTGTTGTCGGCATAAAGTTCGGGCGGATCGCCTTCGCGTCGATCCGCTTGCTCGGCGGGAATGGCATGGCCCGAAACGCGACGCGCCGCTTCGATCACTTCGCGCACCGAGTAGCCTTGGCCCGTACCCACATTGAACGCCAGCGCTTGACCATCTTGAATGGCCTCCAAAGCCAGCAAGTGCGCCCTCGCCAGATCCTCCACGTGGATATAGTCTCGTACGGCTGTGCCGTCCGGCGTCGGATAATCAGTGCCGAAGATGAACACTTTCTCGCGCTGGCCCAGCGGCACCTGCAAGACCACTGGAATCAAGTGATACTCTGGATCACGGTCTTCGCCCAGGGTACCGTCGGACGCTGCCCCGGAGGCATTGAAATACCGCAGTGAGATCGAACCCAGGCCGCCATTTTGGGAGAAATCTCTCAGGGCCATCTCCACGGTCCACTTGGTCCGTCCGTAGGGGCTGATCGGCTGTTTCGGCATGTCTTCGGTAATGGGCACGCTCGGGGGCGAGCCGTATACCGCACACGAGGAACTCCAGACCAGGCGATGTACCTTCTTTCGAATCATCTCGCCGATCAAGTTCAAGCTGCCCAGCACGTTGTTCTCGTAGTATCGTTGCGGCTGCGAGATCGATTCGTTGACGTTGAGCAGTGCGGCGAAGTGCATCACTCCGTCGATCGCATGATCTTCGAAGGTCTGCCGCAGGCGATCACGATCCAGCAGATCGCCGCGGATCAATGTGGCGTCGGGCGGGGCGGCGTCGCGATGGCCCTGTTGCAAGTTGTCGTAGACAACGACCTCATGGCCGCGCTCCACGAGAAGCTTGGCACAGTGACTCCCCACATATCCAGCGCCGCCGGTAACGAGTATTCTCATCAGGCTACGTTTTCCGAAGGATCCAGATCTTCCTGAACCACATCGTCCAGGGCCGCGATGCTGATCACCGCCGAACGCATCACAAAGAGCCGCTTGCGATTAGTGCGGATGCCGTTGATTTTGGCTTCAAAGACATAGGCTTCCTTTCCCGCGTGGCCCTCGCGACAATCATGGATGTCCGCGTTCTCGAGCCAGAAGCCCGTCTCGGCCACTTCGTTCAAGATGCCAAGATAGACGGTCGAGCCGGCGGTATCCAGAATCACTTGCCGTCCGGAATACGCCTTCAACGTCGCGGTCAGGTCCATGGTGCCTCTTCTCACGAACAAAGGCCGCTTCGATTCCAACATAGTGTTGGCCGAGGGCTCCGCCTATGGTATGAACTCGGACCGGCTGAGGCAATCCCGGCGAACCGGGATCAGCCGATTACTACTTATGGAGCAATTCTATGACTGGACCGCCCGAGCTGCGCCGGGAACCGCAATGCAGGGCTTGTCTGGATACTGCGTCATGATCGCGTCTGTAAACTCGTGCCTGTTGGCTGTCGCGGCACCGCAGTATGTCGTGCTCTCGATGTTGGCCGTCGTCGTCTTCGGTATTTGGATTCGTTCCCGACTCGAAAGGCGCCCGCTGGCCAAGCTGGCACGCGCCCACAGCCTCAGCCGACAACGCAACGACGAGAACAGCGTTCTCGATCGCTTTGCCGATCTGGAGTTGCTGCGCCGCGGGCATTGCCGCCAGATTCTCGAAGTGCTCACGGGCACCTCGCGGGTGCTGACGGGTGCCTCAAAAAATCGCGCGTTGACTTGTTTTCGCTTCCTGACCGAACTGGGCGCCCGAAGCCGCCGCCAATTGGTGCAGTACGTCGTCATCGCCCTCGAAGTCTCGGGCGAATTGCAAGATGTCCGCATAGGCAGGGATCTGGAGTTGACCACTTCTCTCAGGAAAGCGGCGCTCATCGACCTGTCCGAACCGCAGCGGTCTGCCTTTTGCTACATGACGCCTGCGGACCAGTCTCACGTCGCCGCCGGCCTGCTGACGGCTTGGCTGGCGGAGCAGCCGGAGGAATTTGCCTGGCAAGTGACTCCCGGGATCGTCGCCGGATTCGCGCGCTACCCTACTTCTTCCGAGCGGATAACAAAACTCATCGCCGCAACGATTGATTTGGCTGAAGTGGTCATCGAATCGCCCTCCATCGAAGATCCGGAACACGGCAAATCAAGAACGTTTCAATAGCGAGCCAGACCAGGAGCCGCAGGCTTCAGCCTGCGCGAGGTCACGAACAGGGCCAAAGACTACCCTTGGCCAGAGCGCCCTGACCGCGTGGCATGGGCATCCGCGAATCTGGGCCAAGGATATCGTCCGGCTGTATCCCGGCGGCGATCGGGTTTAGCATGTACGCGTGATGAGCGGATCGGACACAGCCCCGACAGCCCGGCGAACGCGCCGGAAGAGAATCCTCCGTATTGGCGGGATCATTCTCCTTTTGTCTGTGCTGTTGTACCTTGCGGTGCCGTGGCTGGTGCCGGGCCGGTGGATCGCGGCGACGCTGGCCAGCCGCATGCAAC
>JADFJZ010000155.1 GCA_022565195.1 Planctomycetota bacterium
CTACGCTCTCGATCAGCAACGATCAGCAGTTCCAATACTACCGCCGGAGAATCGGGCTCGAAGACGGCCGGCGCCTCAAGCTCGACTCGCCGTACGACTTCCGCAGGCAAGTGGATGTGCACATTGAAGCCGACCTTCCGGCCCCTTCCGATGCGGCAGAGTTCGGCCTCGCCGCTTGCGAGCGCATCGCACGATTCACGATTCAGGCCGGCGGCCGATCGTTGGTCTTGTTCACGAGTTATCGCATGATGCGACACTTCGCCGGCCTGCTCGCCGAGCGATTTGCGGAAGCCGAGCTCGATTTGCTCGTTCAAGGGAATGATCTGGGACGCACCGCGATGATCGAGCGATTGCGACTGCACCCGCAGACTGTCATTTTCGGCACCGACACTTTCTGGCAGGGCATTGATGTTCGCGGGGACGCGCTCTGCAACGTCATCATCGTCAAACTGCCGTTTGCCTCGCCCGGCGAGCCACTGGTCGAAGCGCGTATCGAAGCCATCAATGCCGCCGGCGGCAATGCCTTCCGCGACTATCAACTGCCCGAAGCGATCTTGAAATTCAAACAGGGCGTCGGAAGGTTGATCCGTTCGAAGACGGATCGAGGCAAGATCGTCATCCTCGACAAACGGATCGTCGCCCAATCGTACGGAGCACGCTTTCTCGCCTCGTTACCCTCCTGTGACCCGATCATCACATCCTGACAGCGATGCGACCAGCCAGGCGTCACCCGTCCCACGCATCAAAAAGGCCCAATCGCATTCACGACTGGGCCTCGAGGTTCGTTGTTGCACGCGCCGTTCGTTAGTTCGTCACCACAGTCGGCTGCCGGCTGGGAAGGCGGCCATCGCCGAGCTTGACCTTGGGCAGAATTCCAAAACCCAGTTTTTGCAGCAATTGCACCCGCAAAACGAGTGCCGCCGTCTCTAGTTGGTAATCCACCGCCGGATACTCGATAAGTTCTTCGACTTCTTCAGCTTCTTCTTCGATCTGTACTTCTGTTCCGGGTTGCGTCTCCACGGGCTGCGCATCACCTGTGGGTATTGCCGGCTTCTCGCCGTGCGCCGCCGGCGCCGCCGGAGCCGAATCCTCAGCCGGCTCCGGGGTTTCCGCTTCACTCGCCGCGTCATCGTCTTCTAAGTGGATGATGTCGGCCTCACGGTTCATCATACGAATCCTGTTCGTCTCCCGCCTAACCAATGAAACCTCGATGTCCGGTTCAACACCCCACGTTTCGCTCTCGGGGAGACGGTGAATCGACCGGCCGCTGGGCAGGTAATACTGCGCGGTGGTCAGCTTGAGATAGCCATTGGTGTGACCCACCGGAATCAGGTTCTGAACACTGCCCTTACCGAAGCTCCGTTCGCCGACGACCAGCGCTCTGTGATGATCTTTCAACGCGCCCGCGACGATCTCGGAGGCGCTCGCACTGCTGCCGTTCACGAGTACGACCAAAGGCAGCTTGCAGTGGCGATCTTTGGATCTCGACGACTTGGTATCGGGGTCGAGTCGTCTCCCTTCGGTGCTTACAATGTTGTCGCCATCGGGCAGGAACATCTCCGCCACTTCGATCGCGGACTGCAGCAATCCGCCGGGATTGAAACGCAGATCCAGGATCAGGCCGCGCATGCCCTGCTTCTGGAGATGCTGCAAGGTCTCTTTCAACTCGCCGACCGACGTGTCTTGAAAGTTCGTCAGGCGGATGTAGCCGATCTTGAAATCGGGATCGAGCATGAAATCCCACTCTTGAGACTCCGCACTGCGTCGATAGCCTTTCACGCTCTGAATCTCGATTTGTTCGCGCACCAGCGTGACATCGAACGATTTCTTCGTGCGCGGACGATCGATCGTCAGCACAACTTCGGTGCCGGCTGGTCCCATGATCGTCCGTACGGCTCCGGTCAAACTCATGCCTTCGGTGGGCTCCCCGTTCACATGGCTGATCACATCATCGGCCTGAATGCCGGCGCGATAGGCGGGCGTGCCTTCGAGCGGAGTCACCACCGTCAGCTTGTTCTGCAGCCTACTGATTTGAATGCCTACTCCGATAAACCGTCCCTGGGTGTGCTTCTCAAACTCGGAGTGCTCAACCGGCCAGATCATCGACGTGAATTTGTCCAGCGAACCGTTCGAACCCAGGACTTTCTCGAAGAACTCGTAGATGATCAACTCCCGGTCCAACTTCACCGTCTGATCGTTGATATCCAGCACTTTCTGGAACGCGGCTTGGAGATCCTTGTAGGAATAATCCTCCAGGCCATCCACCTTCTTGATTTGCCGATCGAGGCGCCGCATGTACATTCGTCGATCGTCTTCGTCTTTGAGGCCCGGGTACATCTCGATGAGAACTTCGCTCTCCGCCAGCAGGCGTAATTGTCTGAGCCCGTCCTTGGCGCCTTCCCTGAGATCCGGCTCGATGACGTAACGCCTGTGGATTTCCCAAAGCGCGTCTTCGACGATCCTCGGGGTGACGCCCCGCATCCTGAGCTTCCATTCAGAATCCTCGCCGTAGAGGAATTCCAGCCTCGAGTGCGAGCCGCACTCATCAAGTTTGCGCTCGTACTCCGCATTCCCTTCATAGACTTGCGTAAGCTGGTAGTAGAGCCCGGCCGCATCACGCCACTCGCCGGCTTCTTCATGCTTCCGCGCCAGAGTCACAATCTCATCGTGCAGCTTCTGGACCCACGGTTCACGCATGAAGGCGGCTTCCGCGAGCGAGCAGATCCGGGCGGATCGAACATAGTCAAATGCGTCTTCCCATTTCTCCTTGGCGATTTGCTTCTTGGCCAGCCTGAGGTGTTGGGCGCGCTGCTTCGCCTGCAGTTCCGTACGGGTGGCATTGTCCCTGGAGCGGCGATCAAGCCATGAAGCGACTTCGTGGTAGGATTCCTCGCCGGGCTTACTCTCCAGAATCCGGGCCAGTGATGCGCGGGCCTCGCTGAATTTCCCGTGGATGATCCCATCCACGCCCTGGGCCCACAGCACATCCGTTCCCGCTTTGCTGTCGGGAACCCGCTCTTGGGCCCCCGCCGAGGCCCCAAAGGCCAGAAGCGCGGCCAGAGTCAGCAAGAGTGTGATGCAGTGTCGAGGAAGCAGTGAGGTTGTCCGAACCGTCATGAATAGCTCCCGGCCTTTGCAGGCGGCTGGCGAAGAGTCAAGCGGCGGTCGCGCAAGGACTTAATGATCCCGCCGAGTTATTATAGGGGCTTGGTAAGCGACTGACCATCCCGTCCGACGCCCGTGCCCCCCCATTAGAATTCGGCATTCACGGAGCAGCGAACCAAGCGAATTATAAGAAGGCGTGCCTCGGCCCTTCAAATTTGGGCCAATAACGTCCTCAAGAACAACAAGATAGAAAATCACAACCGAATTCAATACAGTGCGTTCATGGATTCATTCGCCGGACCCGATCTTTTCCACCTTTTTCGTCGCTCGTTGGTGTTGGTGTGCGGCATCTACACGCTCCTCGTCACATATCGGGCCGTGAACCGCTGGCTGGACGGAGGAGACCCCAATCGGCCCGCCCAGGCCCGAATCAAGCGGTATCTCACCGCCCAGCTTCTCAGAACCCGGCTGAGCACGTTCGTGAGCGACCTGCTCCAGATCGCGTTTCTCCTTGTGGTGCTCTGCTATCTTATTACGCTGCATCCATAGTACGATTGCTGGATTCCCGGAGTATGAACGAACGAATGAGCGCCGAGATGTCACAAACCAACCCCAGCAGCGCTCCTTTGACGACTTCGCTCGCCCAGTTACCGCTGGACGAATTGAAAGCTCATGCCACTTCGTTGGGAATCGGATTCGGCCGCGATGCGCAGCATGGAGAGCTGCTGCGGCTGATCCGGCAGCGACAAGAGCTTCTGCTGGACTTGGATCGGCAGGCGCTTCTGGACATTTGCGTGTGGGCACGCCGGCCCGTGAAGAAATCGGCCGGCAAGGACGCACTCGCCCGAGAGATTGCTTCGATCAACAAGATGAGGTTCGACGGCCTCTCCGATCAGGGGCTGTATGCGTTCTGCCGGCTTCGAGAGCTTGACATTTCTTCAAATGCCGACCGGAGTTCGATGATCCGGGCGCTGAAGAAAGCCGAGCCGCTCGGCAAGTATATCAAGCGCAAGCGCCGTCGGCTGATGGGTTCGCTGATCAACAAGCTGATCTCCACGCCCGGATCAGAACCCGACGGCGGCAAAGCCGAGTACCAGTTCCTGCCGGAAGACGACCGCTCACTGAAAAGGCGGATCGAGGAAGAAGGCGTGGTCGGCGGAATCACCCGCAAGATCAAAGGCGTGGCCGATGATTATGTCCGCGAGAAACTGGATGAGATCGAGACGCGGATCGATCGCAAGCTCGACGAAATCGACGCGCGGCTCGGCGAATGGCGCGACCGCGAGATTCGCAATCGCCTGCGGATCGTCAAGATCACGCTCCTGGCATCCATTGTTGTGGCGGTGCTGAGTCTCGGCTATAATTATGTCAAGCAGTTCACCGGGCAGACCGGCGCGCCCCAGGAGATTGTCGAGCAAACTACGACCGAGACACCCTGATCTAATAATTCTCATGGCAGGTATCAAATTGAAATGTACGAGAAGTTAAGCACACGAGTAGAAGGAGTCGTCAAGCTGGCTCACGACATTGCCCGCGAATACGATGAGGAATACGTCGGCACGGAGCACGTGCTGCTGGCCATTTCACGCGAAGGCACGGGCGTGGGCGCCAAGGTTCTGCTCAACCACGGGGCCACGCCGGAGAAAATCAAGGAACAAGTGGATCAATTGATCAAGCACAGCATGGAGGAAACCTGGGTTTTCGGCCGCCTGCCCGGATCGCCGCATTTCAAGAACGTCGTCGCCGGAGCGATTGAAGCCGCCCGCCAGCTCGAATCCAAAGAAGTATGCACCGAACACCTCTTGCTCGCTCTGTTGAAAGAGAAAGGCAGCGTGGCGTACAACGCGCTGCAGAATCTGGGCGTCAAAATCGAGGACGTCCGCAGCGACGTCGCCGAATTGACCACTTGAAACCGCCCTTCCTTACCGCACGCTCCCGGCCCGTCGATTCAACGTCCACGCGACGATCTCCCTGACTCGAATAATTCAAACCGCAGAGACCGCGGAGAGCGCAGAGGTTTGTTGATGTCTGAATAGCGAACGAACCAAGGAGCCGCAGGCTTCAGCCTGCGCGAGGCCTCATACAGGACAGATTCGCCCATTTTCCCAATCACGCCGATATAGAAATCTATTCAAACATCAATAAAGCCCCCAAGCCGCCTCTGCCGATGTTCCAAGTGCCCTCGG
>JADFJZ010000156.1 GCA_022565195.1 Planctomycetota bacterium
GACCTATTTTGTTATGCGGGCCGCCGCTGGCGCAGGCGCGAGCGGTGTGGTGCCGTTGCTCATCGAGGCTTTGGACAACCCGGATGCCGGGATCCGCCGCGAAGCCCTCGGTTCTTTGGCATTGATGGGTGATTGCGAAGCGGCGAGGGCTCAGGTCGTCCGCGTTGCCCGAAGCCTGGGCGATTCCGAGCCGGTTGTTCGCATGGTGGCCTGTGCGGCGCTCAGTAATCTGGCGGATCCTGCCGATGCCGAAGTAATAGATGCCCTGGCCGACGCCCATTTGGCCGATGAGGATCAAGATGTTCGCTGGAACGCGGCCATGACTCTGGCCCGCCTCGGCAGTCCGAAGGCACTGCCAACGATCGCGGACATGTTGCAGAGGAGCTATTGGCAGAATCAAAGGGTTCAATTCCAATCTTCAGAAGGTAGAATGGTGGATCGGTCCTTGGCGCCCGAGCGCGTCAACGAGTATTTGATCACCGCGATCGAGGCTGCCGAGAACCTCGATGATGGAGTAATTTGGGGTCGCATTGAGGACCTCACCAAGGACCAAGTGTTGAGGGTGGTCGGCCGGGCCAGACGGGCCATCGCCGATCGGGCAGGTTCGGGCCACGATTCCCCCGACGCAGATGCGGAGCAAGAGTGATGCCGACGAAGGAACTGATAACGAAAGTCTGGATCGATCCCGGCTGCATCGTGTGCGATGCCTGCGAGACGGCGGCACCTACGGTGTTCGAGGTCCTGGAAGAAACCTGCATCGTCAGGCCCGCGGCGCTTGACATGGAGTTCACCAAGCCGCTGACCGAGTCGATCATCGAGGCCGCCGAAGAGTGCCCGGTCGACGTGATCAAGTTCGAGACGGTCGCCACGGAAGTCAGCGAAGAAGAGTTGGCCCCGCCGCCTCCGCCAAGACCGAGAAATCGGCGTCGCCGGAAGCGCCTTCCTCTGAAGCCGACGCCGCCATCGCGGCGTTTAGCAGCAAGACCGTCCCCGACGCGCCCGAAGGCCCTGTCGATCCAGCCATCAGCGCTCTTCTCAAGGCTGTTACCGCCCGCGGCGGCAGCAGCGGCGTGACTGCGGGAGGCACAAACGCCCGAGCCGCTCTGGACAGCTTGGCCAAGAAGAAGTTCGACGATTTGCCACCCGACGCGCGATACACACGCGTGTTGGAGTCGTCGCGTGAGGTGAACAAGAAGGATCCCAAAGCGGATGCACTGTCCCGCCGCGAGTTTGTCAACACAGCCGCTTTGACGGTGGGTTGGCTTTCGCTGGGAGGAACGATCGCGGTCAGCGCCGGCCCGGCTTTCGGGCGGTTCATGATGCCCAACGTCCTGGAAGAGCCCGATCCCAAGGTTCGCCTCGGCCCCAAGGAGAAGTACGACGCCATGGAGCCGGGAGAAGTTAGTGAGGACTCCAAGAAAGACGGCATTTGGATGATCCGGCTGGAGGATCGCTTCGCCGCCCTGTCCACAACCTGCACGCACCTTGGCTGCATTCCCAATTGGCTGGAGAGCGACCGTAAGTTCAAGTGCCCCTGCCACGGCAGTGGATTCAAGCAGGACGGCATCAATTTTGAAGGTCCCGCACCGCGTCCGCTCGAACGACTGGACATTAAACTGGTCGACGGGCAGGTGGTCGTGAATAAGAGTGTGAAATTCTTGCAGGAACAAGGGCAGTGGGATGATCCCAACAGCTATATGCTGGTCTAACATTCGTATGGGCGAAGTTCCGCACATTCGCTGCTTGCATGTTCGCGGGCTTTCTGCCACAATCCCCGATCCGATTAGCGCGTGAAACGTCGGCATGGGCCGCAATTACCTTGTACTAGGCCATTGAGAGACAAGTTCACAACATGAGTGTGTTCCGAGCATTCGGAGACTACGTTCGCGATTCGCAGATCTGGGGAAGCATCTTCCGGCATGGCGTGCCGCGCGACCGCCGGACGCGCGCCATGGCCATTCTGACCAACGTCTTCTTGCACTTGCACCCCGTGGCGGTTCGCCGCAGCGGGATCAAGCTGTCGTTTACTTGGTGCATGGGCGGGCTGACCTTCTTCCTCTTTCTCGTCGAAACCGTCACTGGTGTATTGCTGATGTTCTACTACCGCCCGACGGTCGAGTACGCCTATTTCGACATGCAGGGCTTGCGGGCCCATGTGACGCTCGGCCTGTTGCGCGAGATGCACCGCTGGGGCGCTCACGCCATGATCATCACCATTTGGCTGCACATGCTGCGCGTGTTCCTGACCGGCAGTTACAAGCCGCCGCGCGAGTTCAACTGGGGCATCGGCGTCATTCTGTTGGTTCTGACATTGCTGTTGTCGTTTACGGGCTACCTGCTGCCCTGGGACCAGTTGGCCATGTGGGCCATCACGGTGGGCTCGAACATGGCCCGGGCAACTCCATTCGTCGGCAACGAGGGACCCGGGGCCGCCCTGATCCAGTTCGCCGGCGTGCCACTCGTCCATTCGGGGGATGATGCGCGCTTCGGGTTGCTGGCGGGCACTTTTGTCGGACCTAATGCGCTGCTGCGCTTTTACGTGTTGCACTGCGTCTTTATCCCGATCGTTGTTTCGGTTCTGATTGCCACGCACTTCTGGCGTGTTCGCAAGGACGGCGGCATCAGCGGGCCGCTGTAGAAGAAAGTACGAAGGACGAAGTTTGAAATCGGGATGCTGTCCAGCGCACGGATTTGAGCTTCGTGAGGCCATTGACATTAGCCGATGATGGAATTCCTCCTCGCACAAACGCCCCACACGACTGGTGAAGTGATCAAGGACTTCATCAACCAGGCGCTCCAGCCGGCGTGGTTCTTCGCCATGGCCGTGACCGCGCTGGCGATATTCCTGCTGGGGTATCGCTTTTTCACCAAGCCGAGGGTGGCCCTCCTTGCTGCCATCGCAGCCGCGGTTGGATTCGGGCTGAGCATGCTCGATGAGGACTTCCTCAAGATCGTCACTAAGGCGGACAATGTTCCCATTGTGATGATGCTCATGGGCGTCGGCTTTTGCCTGTGGCTGGCGTTCCGCCAGGCGGCCATCAACGACGAACGAACGGAAAAGGGCCAACCGCTGCTTGAAGCCGGCTCCGATGACAAAGTGTTGGTTTGGCCGGATCTTGTCTATGTCGAATTGATCGCGCTGGTGTTGTGTACGGCGTTCCTGATCGTCTGGGCTATTGTCCTCCGCGCCCCGCTCGAGCAGCCGGCCGACCCGTCCACCATTCCCAATCCCTCCAAGGCGCCGTGGTACTTCCTCGGCCTGCAGGAATTGCTGGTGTACTTTGATCCCTGGATCGCCGGCGTGCTGCTGCCCGGCCTCATTGTCGTGGGTCTGATTTCCATTCCTTACATCGATCGCAACCCCAAAGGCAACGGCTACTACACGTTCAAAGAGCGGCCATTCGCCATCACGTCGTATATGTTGGGCTTCGTCATCATGTGGGTGCTCTTGATTGTCTTTGGCACTTTCCTGCGCGGGCCGAACTGGAACTTCTTCGGACCCTTCGAGTACTGGGACGACCAGAAACGCGTCGCCTTGGTCAACCTGCAGTTTTACGAACTCTTCTGGGTCAAGATCCTCGGCGGCGGCGAACCGGAAGGATGGTCCAAGACCTTCGCATTTCTCCCCCGCGAGTTGCCCGGACTGTTGTTTATGTTCGGCTACTTCTTCATCCTGCCCGTCATCCTCGCGGTCACCGTGTTCAAGAAGCTCTATAAGCAAATGGGCGTGCCCCGATATGCCACCTTCATGGTGCTGTTCACTTGGACCGCGATCGTCCCGATCAAAATGGTCCTGCGCTGGACCATGGACTTCAAGTACTTCGTCAACATCCGCGAGTACTTCTTCAACATTTGAACGAATGCGGAATGCGGATTGCGGATTGCGGATTGCGGATTGAAGAATCCGAGCCCGGAGCGCAAGCGACGGGTCGATCCCAGCGCGTGCTGGAGGTTTTGTAAACACGATCGACGACGGAATCACAGGTATTTATGCACGATTCGCCGAACGCGCCGTTCGTCAAATGGCCGCGTGTTTGCACCAAAGATCAGGAAGAAGTTCTTCTTCACGAAGACGCGATCCAACAATTCCGTCAAGTCCTTCATTTCAATTTCACGGATGATGCGATTCTCCTGCTCCATCGTCAGAGGGCGCTCTTCCTTCCGCGCGCAAATTTCCTCTGAGCCGATGCGGTGGGCGATGGATTCCGGGAAGTCCAAAGCTCTCTGAACCCAATACAGATATCGTTCACGCGTGAGCGTCAGCCAACTTTCTGGGTACAAGCCTTGTTTGAGTGCTTCGAATTCACCGAGGAGGAGATTCAAGAACGCGTCCCGGTCTCCGCGATTTGTGACAGCATGAACATAGAACATCGTCCGGCCACCCAGGCTTTCGTAAGTCGGCTCGAAACTGTACACGCTCGTATCGCCGTACCTGGATTTCTCAAACAGCGGGCAGGAAATCAGGCCCAATCCCAGCGGCAGCATCCGTAACACAATCTCACTCTTCTGTGGCAGTGATTCCGGAATAATGAAGCCGCCTACAACGTGGCGGATCGCACCTTCCGGTGTCTCACGCCGGAGTTGCGGCAGCCTCAGCGCAGGATAGACCGGGGACGCAACAGCCTCCGTTTCCCCGGCGCTCCATCCACTCAAGCGCTCTCTGGCATGATTCAATTCGCAATCCAGGATCGGACCAGAGATGACCACAACAGTGTTTCGAGGCGTGAAGTGTTTTCTGTCGAACTCGCTGATCTGGTCGCACTTGAGCTTGCGAATTGATGATTTCGTACCCATGGACGGTTTCGATAGAGGATGTTTGCGGTCCAAGCGGCTGTAGATATACCGCGCATCTATTTCCTCCTGTGAACACTTGATCTCGTTGATCACGAGCTGCTTTTCGGATTTCAAAATGTCATCGGGATACGGTCTGGCCTCCAACAGCTCCGTCAGCAACTCGGCAGCACGGCCAACGTGCTGTGGCGGCGAATCGATGTGGAACTGCACATACTGCGGATAGGTGAAAGCGTTCATTTCACCAGGGATGCTGTCGATCGCCCTAAGGAGTTCGAGGCGCGACGGATAACTTCGAGTCACTGACATGTGCAGGTGCTCAAGCAAGTGGCTCACACCGCTGTTCGTGTGATCCTCGTACGTCATTCCCGCCCTCACAAATGCGTTCATGACAGTGCTCTGTACGTGCGGCATGTCGTGGCGGATCAATTTCAGCCCGTTCTCAAGCACCTCTGTTTGGTATTCGTATC
>JADFJZ010000157.1 GCA_022565195.1 Planctomycetota bacterium
TGCGATAAGGGCACGTGTTCGACGACGATCGTTCGGGCCAGGAGATCGCCCAACCGCTGGCGGTTGCGCGTAAACAGCATCAAAATGAACGTCGGCCAAAGTTGGAAGAGCGGGAACAACTCAATCATGCGCACCAAGTTGCGAATAAGAATGACTGAGAATCCGCACCTGCCGCCGGCTTCATCGACCACGCGACACCGCACCACCGCTTTGCCCGGCGTGCGCGCGAACAGGGCCTCGCAGAGTGTGCAGTACGCGGAAAAAGCCACACAACACAGAGCCCAGGCGATCAGCAACTCGTCGCTGAACGGCGGCACAGGCCCGCCTTCGTTTTGGATTTCGTGATACTCGGCCAACCATTCGTCGAGCGGCCCCATCCATAATCGATTCGTGGCGATCGCGATCGGCGCGAAGTCGATCACGAAGCTCACCAAGCGTCGCCAGTAGCCCGCGACGGCATACTGAGCCGGCAGTTCGGCGTCCCGCGTAATGCTGTCACCACGCCGCAAGAACGCAAACAAGAGAAGAACACCGAGAAGGACGAAGGCTGCCATGCTCTGCGTCCGCCAGCTCATCGAGGCCTTGCGCCCCGGCCCAAGCCCAACGACCTCCCGCAACGGCTCGGTCGGAGCACCGCCTTTGATCTCCCAGCGTCCATACAGGAGTTCCCCGCGATCGCCGAGAACTGCCAAACCGATTTCACTCTCGATACACGTGGACGCGAACGACGTGACACTTAGCGCCGCGCCCGCTTCATCGAGCACGAACGGTTCTTGATCCATCCACTGCCCATCCTGGAATGTCGATGCGCGGATCGATCGTGTTGCGCCGGACTCGATTGAACCCACAACGAGGATCTGGCCGTCGCTTGCGCAGGCCGAGTTGATTTGATACCCGGACGTATCGAATACCCGACCGGGCGAAGACCACGCCTCTTCCACATACCAAGCATGTTTGTAGGGGTCGGAAGCCTCCTCGGCAAACAACACGTGCAGTCGGCTGTCCCCATCGACGACCAAGTAACACTCGTTCTGCCGATCAAACCATTGCGGCATTTCGCAGACCAAGCCCCAGCGGCTACGCAAATAACGAACCACGAAGAACTGCGCGGACCCAAGGCGCGCCTCGACGTCAGCAAGCTCGACATCAACGGCCTCGTCGACTTCGCTTGAATTCTCGTTCTTGTTGTCACTCGCTTCTTGCTGGGCGCGCTGAATTTCGTCAATCGCGATGGCGTGTGCGGGTTCGCGAGCCACGATGGCGTACAGCGTGTCATCTAAAGAGTGGCCGACCAAGACCAAAGGATGCGCCCCACCCGGAAGCGGTTGCTCGGTCTGAGTGCGAACGCGACGCGAGACCCTGCGCACGATCTCGTATCGATAGCGCCGGTGCGCCCCCTTGTCGTCAAAGATCAGGAACAAATCCCGCCCGGCACTCGTAGCGTGATCAACTCTACCCACCAAGCCACGCAGCGCCGCCGGAACAAAGAACTCCCGAGTTGTTGGAGCTCGCACGCCGATGTGAAGCAGCGATCGACCACTGTCCGGATCAAACTTGTAGTCGTAAATCCAGACGAACCCCTGGCCGCCGGCCAGCCCGAACTGCCGCGTTTGCTGGTCCGCTCCATCCGTCCGGGCCACGCCAAACAGAAGCCACGTCGTCGCCGCTGCAACCACAAAACGCCGACGCGGCACCCCTCGCAGCAATGCAGTCGGCAGGCGCTCACAACATCTTAACATCTTTATTATCAAATGGTTATGGCCGCCGAAGAGTCTCGGCGGGCGGGTGGCGTCGGGGATCCAGTGCTTCCCGCTGGTCCGGCGAGACGAATTCAATCTTGTCGAGGTCGCTGTACAGCTTGAGGCGATCGAAGTTCAATTTGAGCGCACACTGATTCAGCGGCCACTCGATCTCGACGCGCTTCGAGACCAAAGCGCCACCCTCAGCAAGTCGCTCATGATCCGCCAGTCGCGCGTCCATTATGACTCGCCCGTCCGCACTTCGATAGAGAACTCTTTCGATCAAACGGTTCGCGACGACTCAACCAATACTCTCTCGTAATCACTGCCTGGCCCACGCCGACTACTTGCTCATAGAGAAGCTGGTGATGGTCCGCAGCAACACGATAGCGCGCACCATTTGTGCCCATCGTATCCACGTTCACGAGCTGCACGCCCAGCGCGTCCATCAAGTCTTCCGCGCTGATCGGGACGCCACTTTCCAACGCTGCATCAGCCATGGCCTGACGCGTACCGATGGTCATGACGTCCTTCTGATATTGCTCCCAAAACCAGCACTCGTCTTCATTGCAGCCGGCCTCGAAGTAATTCCCGCCAAAACCCTTCGCCTGAAAGCACAATCGGTTCGGCCTGGCATAGTGCAGGCGAAACGTGCCGTCGAGAGTCTTGAACGTACCATCCTCAAACGTGATCTTGCTCCACCACCGTCCGGCGCCATACAACCGGCCGGAGATTTGCTCGTTGTTGCGATTCACAAGGTCGATCGCTTGCGGCATAGGCAGGAAGATCGCGACGGGCCTCTCGGTCGGCCCACAGCCGCACAGCGCCAGCGCCTGAGCCGTACACACGAGCAACACAATGGGCTGCCATCTCTTACGCATACTTTGAAACAGGCGGGAGTAACCGGCGGAGCGAGCTTTCCGGCAATTCGACACCGGCGCGATTCCTGGTTGGATGAGCGGGTAATTCAATCTACTCGACGTCCGTGTCAGAGTCTTCGGTCGCGGCGTCCGGTTCCGTAGCGGGCGCATCGGCATCAAATCGTTCGAACGCGGTCGCATCGCCGTGCAGGATCGCGCCCAATTCAGCGCTCACCGCCGCGATTTGTTCGTCGGTCATTCGCGGATTCACAATCGCGTGCATACTTTGATCGCGAGCCAGGCGCATGTGCCAGTATTCGATTCCCTCTTCGTGTACGGTTTGTTCGTACTTGAGCAGGCGCTTGCGCATCAGAATCAGACTCAGCACGAAGCGAAAATGTTGTTTGACTTCTTCCTCCCGATCAGCAAGCCGCAACATGAGATCGACCATGATGTCATTGTTGACGAACAGTCGCTTCTTTTCCTGCTTCTGGGGAACGCGCGATTTCCAGTACGAGAAATAGTTCTCCGGCGGATTCTCCCACGCCTCCGCGCCGTAGTCCCGGCGCTCAAACCCGTCCGGCGTGTCGAATAACACCGCGTAGAATTGATCGCCTGGCTGGAGCGTGCGCTGCGTGACGGCGCACACGCCCGTTCGGTGCGCTACTTCGTAGTCACTCATAGGCCGGATTCTCCTCGAAGAACATATTCACTCGTACCCCGGCCCCAACCATCGATTTCGCATCGTGCCATACGCTCGCCTGCCGGGCGTCCTCAGTCCTGAGGGCTCAAATGCCCAGCCGCTCGCAAATGCCCTCGAATTCATCGATTGAATGATACTCGATGACGATTTGGCCCGTGTTCTTGCCCCGGCCTTCCTGGATCGTGACTTTTGTCTTGAGAATCTGGGTGAAGCGACGTTCCAAGTCACGAATGAGAGGTCTCTTGTTGTGCTGGGCCTTGCCTCCGGCCGTGGAGGTCGTTGTAGCGGGCGCCCTCAGTTTGCGGACTGACTCCTCGAGCGCCCGAACCGAGAGGCCCTTGCGAACAGCGTGTTCGGCAAGCTTGATTTGCTCGTCCCTGGAGCGCAGGCCGGCCAAACCCCGAGCGTGGCCCATAGACAGCAAGTCGGAGGAGACCATGTCCTGGATTTCTGAAGGTAAGTCTAGTAATCTCAGATAGTTAGTGACCGTTGTGCGATCGTCGCCAACCCGTTCTCCAATCTGCTCGGGGGCCAGCCCGAACTTGTCGCGGAACTGCCCATAGGCGACCGCCCGATCGATGGCATTGAGGTCCTCACGATGAATATTCTCAACCAGGGCCAGCTCCAACAGTTGCTCCTCAGTGGCGTCACGCAAAATGGCCGGCACGTCCGATAAGCCGGCCGCTCGCGCCGCTCTCCAACGCCTTTCTCCTGCTATAAGCTCATATTTGACAGGCCCTTGCGTCGCAACTGGGCCGACCGAGGTGCCGCCGATCGGCCTGATCACGATCGGCTGGATGATCCCGTTCCGCTTGATCGATCCGGCGAGACTCGCTATTCCCTGTTCGGAAATGGATCGCCGCGGCTGATTCGGGTTCGGAGCGACGCAATCCAGTGGCACCCTTATCGTTCTGTGCCGTGCCGGGGCCGGCTTGGCTGCGGTTGCGCTGGGGTCGCCCATCACCGAATCCGGCAAGCTGTCCGCCAGCCTCGATGTATTGGGATCTGAAAGAAGAGAGCTGATTCCCCTGCCGAGACGCTTTGTGGTGTCTGGCATCGTCTTCCTCCAATGAAAACTGGCCATTACTGGCCGATATTGGCCATTGTTCCACGTGAAACAAGCCTCATCCTATCCTTGAGGCCCTGGATGTCAAAGACAATCACACATACATAAGCGGTTGTATCATAGAAGTTTGGATCATTCAGGAGGCAGCCCGGCGGAATCCCGCCACGCCGGCCCGCCATAGTGTCGCGTAGCCCCATTTTGATCAACCGGTCATTCGCCAGCAGCGGGGAGCGGCTCTGTTTCACGTGAAACAGGATCCCCAAGCCCCGAATCGGAGGGCGGATCCAGCACGGCGAAGATTGCGAGGGCTGCGACGCGGGCCGGCGGCTCGGTGCCCGAATATGGGGGGTAAATGTGCTCGAAGAGATCCGGCTCTGCCTTGAGCTTGCGGTAGAACGACTGGTGACCCTTGTCGACCAGCACATAGTCGGCGCCGAACTCAGTCTTGATATCACTGATTTGGACCCGGAAAGCCTGCTGACGAACATGCGAGCCCAGCCCCTCGCCTACTCTTACCTTGACGGTCGATGTTCGCGGCGATTTGCCTTGCGTGATCACGCAGAAGCGCTTCCACAATACCGGGTCAATGCTGTTGGTGAACTGAGGATCCAGGCCGCAGACATAATCGTTGTGGTGGTTGTAGTAAAAGTACATTGGGAACTCGTCCCAGTCGTCGGCGAAGACCAGCGAGCCCGGCGGCGTGTTCTCTTGCAGAAACGCCATTGCCTTTTTGATGTTCCGAATGTCAAACTTGCAGCGGACCGACTCACGCGTGAGCGTCAGAGTCACCGCGGCGACGGCCAAGGCGACGAGGCACATCGACACGTAGGTCCGGCGATAGGCACCGCGCATGGA
>JADFJZ010000158.1 GCA_022565195.1 Planctomycetota bacterium
TCGACATGGTTGTCGTAAACCTCTATCCCTTCGCAAAAACCGTAGCCGATCCAGACTGCACCTTCGAGCAGGGCATCGAGATGATCGACATCGGCGGCCCCTGCCTGCTCCGCGCCGCGGCGAAGAACCACAAACATGTATTGGTAGTGGAAGGGTCAGGGCTGTACGACATAGCACTGGCGCAACTGCGCGGCGAGCAAGAGTACTGCAGCCATGACGACTTCCTCCGCTCTGGCGCATTCGGTGCCTTCTGGGCTACCTCACAATACGATGCAGCCATCACACAGTGGCTCGGATTCAACGAGGATGAGCAAGAATCCGATGTTCATTTCCTGCAGTTGTGGTGTGAGGGGCGGCTGCGATACGGCGAGAATCCGCACCAGAAGGGTCTGCTGTATGGGTCCGTAGACGGCGACAGGCCCAATGATCTGACCGCGGCGGACACTGACTTGGAACGTCAGCAAAACAAGACCTCCTACAACAATTACGCAGATGCGCACGCGGCCTTGGAACTGTGTGGTGAGTTGTCTCGCGGGTGGCCCGAAGCAAGCGCGTGTGTCTTCATCAAGCACACCAACGCCTGTGGTGCAGCCGTGGCGGAGAATCGAGTCCAGGCTTATCAGCAGGCTTTCCTCGGCGATCACAACGCTGCGATGGGTGGAATACTGGCTTGTAATTTCGAGGTCGATGCGGGGTTTGCCGGTACGGTGATGGACACGTACGCGAAGTGGGGCAAAGCGGCCGGTGCCGGCGGGTTCTTTGTCGAGGTCTGGGTTGCGCCGGCGTTCGAGGAGCGCGCCATCGAGGTCATCCGCAAGGCCAAAGCGTGGGGAAAGCGCGTCAGGCTCCTTGCCGTCGAGGACTTAGGGAAACCGTTCGATCCCGATCCCGAACTCGAATACAAATCCATCAGCGGCGGAATGCTCGTTCAAACCCGCGACTTGGTCGGCCTTAACGAAGATGATTGGAAGACCGTCACGAAGCGAGCGCCAACAAATCAAGAGCTGGACGATTTGCGGTTGGCTTGGCTGGTGTGCAAGCATACCAAGAGCAACGCGATCTCGATTTGTATGGACAGCATGTTGATCGGCAATGGCGCGGGGCAAATGTCGCGGGTGATGAGTTGCCGGATCGCGACGTGGCTGGCGAAGGAAAACGGGCACGCCGACAAACTCTCCGGCGCGGTGGCGGCTTCGGACGCTTTTTTCCCGTTCCGCGACGGGCCGGACATGCTGATCGAATCGGGCGTGAAGGCCATCATTCAGCCGGGCGGCTCAAAGCGGGACGCCGACACAATCGCAGCCTGTGATGAGAACGACGTCGCCATGATTTTCACGGGCACCCGGCATTTCAAGCACTAGGCCTTGCCTGAGCGCTCGCCTTTCGTAGCGGCCGGCCTCTGTGCCGGCCGACGGTCGGCAGGGACGCCGACCGCCACATGTCGTTTCGTCGGCATCGGCGGGGATATACATCATCACGCGGTTTAGATACGATAAGCGCAGAATTCTGGAGGCCAAGCGCGTGAAGTTGTATACCCGGACCGGCGATGACGGCACCACGGGGCTGATCGGTGGGGGGCGAGTGCCCAAAGATCATGCCCGCGTGTCGGCCTACGGCGAGATCGACGAACTCAACGCCGTGCTGGGCTGGTGCGGTTGCGCAGCGGAAGAAGCCCGCGTGCAACGCCTTCAGCACGCCCAGCATCAGTTGTTCGCAATCGGGGCCGAATTGGCCACGACTCCCGGGAACACCGCCCGTCCCTCGTTCGTACCCATTGAGGATGCCGAGGTCGAGCGCCTCGAAAGCTGGATCGATGAATCGACCGATCATGTGCCGCCCTTACGCAATTTCATCCTGCCCGGCGGATCGGAAGGGGGCGCCCGACTGCACGTCGCCCGGAGCGTGTGTCGCCGGGCGGAACGGGCGGTGATCACCCTGGCGAGTTCGGAAGAAGTTCGCCCGGTAATCATTCACTATTTGAACCGTCTCAGCGACTTGCTCTTTGCCTGGGCCCGAGAGACAAACCACACCCAGAGCCAACCGGAAATACCTTGGGAACCAACCCACCCGCAGACATAAACGATCAACAGCGCGCACAGGGAGAACTCACGCCGCTCAATGTGGTGATGATCTTCGTGGTCATCGCGACGTGCTTCGCGGTCTGCTTTCTGAACAGTCCGCCACCCGAACGAACCCCGGATGGGGCTGTGCCGTGGGCGGATGGCTCGGTGCTGAAGGCGCTGACCGACGCGCTGGCGTTTGATTTCAGCATCCCCACGCCCCAAGGGATCGGCGTGAAGAATCTGGTGTTCGGCATCGCCTGCGGCGTGGGGGCGATCATCGTGTCGCTGGGACTGTTCGCCGCTTCGCGCTCACGCGAACGGGATTTCACGCTCGTCGAAGATCAGCCCGCGGAACAGCCCGTCAGTCACTTGAAGAAGCAAATCGACGCGTTTCAGGGGGCTCAGGTGCTTCTGGTTCTCCTGTTGGCGATGTCGTTTCTGAGCAGTTTGTGGTCGCCGATGGCGGAGTTGGCCATCGGAGGGTCGATTCTCCTGCTCGGCCAGTGCTTGTGGGTCTTTGCGATCCGCCACGGACTCAATGGCCGGGCCTGCCGGGCGGCGGCGAGCGGCGTGGTGGTCGTGCTGGCTCTGACTGCTGCTCTGGCAGTGGCGTACTACTACGAACGCAACAGAACGATGCGCGTCGGTTACCCGATCGGCAATCCGTTGTTCTTCGCCGCCTGCCTGATGCCCGCCGTGTTGATTTGCTTTTGCTGGATCGTTTCGAGCTTCGGCGCGCTGCTGCGGGGTCAGCGTCGCGCCTTGATTTGCCTCGGGCTTTGTGCCGGGGCACTCGTGCCGCTCCTTTGGGGAACGTTCTTGGCAGACCCGCGGAGTACGTACGTCGGCCTGGCGGCGGGTTTCGTCGCGATTGTGTTCTTCGCCGTTCGCGGAAGGGGGGCCAAGTGTGCCGTGGTCTTGCTCACCGCTGTCAGCGGGGTCGTCGGCTATTTTGCCGTGCTTGGTCCTATTCTGGAGCATCGCTCCGAGACGATCCGGACGCGCTTCTATGCCTGGGATTATGCCGCTCAACTGATTGCACAGGCGCCGGTCTTAGGCCATGGGCAGGGGGGCTTCGCGCTCTTGGGCGATTCACTTACCGTTCAAGACGTGGCCGATGATCCTCGGGCGCTCCATGCGCGGCTGTCTCATGCTCATAACGAATGGCTGGAGACGTGTGTCGATCTGGGCAGCGTCGGTCTGGTCATCACGCTGGGCTGTTTCGCGCTGACCTTTTGGGCCGGCGTTCAGGCTTTGCGCCGCGACTCGACTCCGCATCTGCGTTGGTTGCTCATTGGGCTGCTGTCTTCTTTGGTTGCGCTGATTACGGAGGAATGTTTTGATGTGGCCTTGCGCGTCGCTGGGCTGCCGACCCTCTTCTACACGGTGTTGGGCCTGACCTGGGCGGTCATTGGGGCAGGTCGCTCCGGCGAACCGCCGGCAGCGTCGCCGAAAAGCAGGGCGGTGCTATGGGGCCTGCTGACAGCCTGTGTGGCTGCGCTGGGTTTGCTCGTTAGCACCAGCGCGCTTCTGGACTTTCAGGCGTCGAGGGCGCTTTATGATTTCCAAGAGAAACTCCAGCAGCGGCAATGGGACGCCGCGACCACAGACGTGGAGTTCGCCCGCCGCTACCGCCTGAATCCGAGCCGCAAGCTCACCGCATTCTACACGGAGGCGTGGTGTCATTTGCGGATCGCCGAAGCAGCCATGCAGGATTTCCTGACCCGTGCCCAGGCTGGAGCCGATCCGCAGAATCCCTTGCCCGCCGAGCAACTGTGGTCTGTTGGCCAGGAAGCTGTCGCGCGGGCAAACAGAGTCCTCGAACTGGTTGATGATCTATCCCTCCATACGGCCCACTATTACGGCACGTACCGCCTCGCCGGCGGGGCGCTCGAACTCATGCAGCGCATGGCTTTGGCTACGGGTGAACAAGCTCGGGCAGAGCAATACAGGCTGGCTGCGCTGGCGGCACTCACCAAAGAAGGTGAGCGGCAACCCTACAATGCGGGTTTGGTTTTGCGCATCCTCGAACTCTCGCGCCAACTCAGCGTGGCCGAGGTTGTCGATCTCATTTGTCCGCCGATGCAGTATCACCAAGTCGACGAGCGTTACCATCGACTCGTGCGGGGACTCGCCGGGCGCCCTGGATTCGACGCCCAATTCCAGCCCATCCTCATCGAAGCACTAGCAACGCTGATTGACCAGCCGACGGGCATCGCGCCGGTCCGCTACGCCGCCCAGAAACTTCGAATTGCGTCATGGGTGGCAGCCGGCCGGGCGGAATTTGCTGATGGACGCGCCTACGCCCGAAACGCCCTGAACCTGGCGGAGAAGGAGAGCGAGAGGTTTCCCATTGCGTATGCCATCGCCCACCGCGAGCTTGCCCATTTCACGTTTCTGGACAACCCCGGCGATCCGCAAGCTGCGGTGGAGATCGCCCTCAAGGGAATGTCGCTGCTGCCCGCGTCACACGAGGCTGAGCCGGTTAAGATGCGGATGCGCGAACGATTGGCCCTGTATCATCTGGCCGCAGGTGATGAGCAGGCAGCGATCGATGTCGTGCTCGGCCGCGATCAACTCAAACCGGAGGCCGTGCAGGCGGAGATGGCTTCTCTGTACTTGTCGCTGTGCCAGTTGCTCGCTTCCTTTGATGCGACGCGCAGGCCGGACTATCTCGCGGCGCGCCTCGATCGGCTCGATGAGCTGTGCCAAACAAGCCAAGTCGCGCCGCAACTCAAGCCCGCTGCTGCGATGTTCAAAGCCGATCTGGCCCTACGGATCGGAAATCTATCGGAGTGTGTAAAGCACTGGGCAGACGCGATTGCGAAGGGCGTCAGTCCGGCGCAGATCCTCGTGCAGGCTGAGAATGCAGCGCAAGAGCATCCGCAAGACGAGGCGCTCAACCGGTTTCTCCTGGAACTGAAAATCGAGTTGACGGGACCCGGTTTGCTCGATGCCGGTCAGTGACTCGGAGTCGCTCCGCGCACCATATCGCTGGCCTCGCGATACACTCTCGCCGTCTCCCCAGCCATCTCGCTGAGAGAGTGCTTCTTCTTGCAGTGCTCCAAGGCCCGGCTGGCCAGCAGGCGAGCGGCGGCACGGTCCCTGAGCAGTTGGCGAATGGCTCCTGCCAATGATTCGGGTGAAGGGTCCGGGCGAA
>JADFJZ010000159.1 GCA_022565195.1 Planctomycetota bacterium
CGCTCTGGGATTGAGCGATCACTTGAAGTTCGAAGACAATCAGAGCAGCTACCAGCGCCTGATCTATGAGGCGTTGGGTCTGCCGTACGATGGGGAGCGCTACTCTTTGTTTCCTTCTCCGGCGGATGAAGACCATGCCCGCGCAGTGTTGCGGCGCGCCGGCGTTCGCGAGAACGAAGAACTGGTGGGCTTGAACACCGGCGCCGGTTCGACGTTCGCCAACAAGACTTGGCCTGCGGAGAAATTCGTGACCCTGACGAAGAACTTGCTCGGGCGTGGCGACTGCCGGGTGATGCTCCTGGGCGGACCGGAGGAAGTCGAAAAAAACGATTGGATTGCTCAGCAAACCGGACCGCAGGTGATTCATCCGGGCTGCCGGCACAGCGAGCTGGAGTTCGCAGCGCTGGTTCATCGCTGCAGCGCGATCCTGACCGGCGACACGACGGCCATGCATGTCGCGATCGCCCTGCGCGTGCCGGTCGTGGTCCTGTTCGGTCCGACGTGCCCGCAGGAAATTGACCTCTATGGCCGCGGAGTCCGATTGGTCGCCAAGATCGGCTGTGCCCCGTGCTACAAGCGGCATTGTGACTATTCGCCCAACTGTATGGACATGATCAGTGTGACACAGGCCGAGGAGGCGCTGGCGCGCTATCTCGGGCTGCACGCTGCTGTATCGCATGAGGCGTCCGTTATCTGAAGCCCGCCGCGGCAGGTTGATCAGCAAAAATGTCTCTTACAGAAATCGTATTCTGGTTTGTGTTCATCGGCGGCGGCGTGGGGGCGATGTTCAACCCCACCTACGGCATCCTTGTGTACATCTTGGTTTACCACCTCAACCCGGAAGCGCAATGGTGGGGCGCTAATGTTCGAGCTTTGGAGCTGCGAACCTCTTTCGTGATTGCGTTGACAACGACCATCGGGGTGCTGATCAACTGGAAGCGTTTCAGCCGGCCCGAGAAGCAGTTCCCCATCATGTACGTCATGATGCTGGCGTTCCTGGCGTACGGCATTTTCACGTTCGTAACCGGCTTGCAGCCCATCGCGGACGGTTTCGGTCGTGCGCGCATCGACAAATTGATGCGCATCTCAATTTTCGTGTTCCTGCTTATTCGAATTATCCGCACGATGCGGCAGTATCGCTGGCTGCTGTGGTCCTGGATGGCGGGAACGATCTACATTGGATATGAGGCCTGGAGCGGCGTGGGGGGCAAGGAATCGGGGCGCCTGTCGAGCTACCTGGGCGGCGCGGACTTCAATCAATCCAGCGGACTGGCCGCGCATATGGTGCCGATGACAGCCATCGCGGGGTTTCTGTTCTTCAGTTCCCGATCGAAGCGCGCCAAATTCTTCGCTCTGCTTGCAGCGGCCTTTGCCATCAACACCATCATTCTGACGCGCACGCGCAATGCGGTTCCGGGCATGATCGTTCTGGTCGTTGTCGGTTTGATCCGCCTGCCGCGGGGCCTGCGTATGAAGTGCCTGGTCGGCATGCTGATCGGCCTGGCCTGTGCCGCACAACTGACGGACAAAGGCTGGTGGGCGCGGATGGCGACGCTCAAGAATCCGGACCAGGATGCATCGATCGTTCGCCGCTACGACTACTGGCAGGCGGCTGTCGAGATGGCGGCGGATTACCCATGGGGCGTCGGCATCGGACAGTTTCGGAATTTCGTACCCAGCTATGTTGAAGACCTTGATGTCGGGCGATCCGCTCACAGCACGTACTTCCAGTGCCTCGCCGAACTCGGCTATCCCGGATTGTTCTTGTATCTCCTCGTGATCGCGACTTCGTTTTACCACTTTGAAGGGGCTCGGAGGGTCGGGCGGGGCTGGCGCGCGCTGCAACTCAGCCATCCCGACTTGGCGCAAGAGCAGCGCGAGATTCATTTGCTGGCCACGGCCAACGAGGTCGCGGTGTGCGGCTTCCTGGTCTGCGCAGCGTTTACCAGCCGGCTGTGGGTCGAAGGCCTGTGGGTGCTGATGGCCATGAGTTGCTGTCTGCGCAACATCGCCGCCTGCCTCCAGCTGCGACTGCAGGAAGTGTCTTCTTCTTCCTCAACCTCATCACCATCGGCGGAACAGAACCTCCAGCCGGGCCTGCTGATCAGCCAGCCGAGGTACACGTGATGTGCTCCGGGCGGCCCCGGGTCATGCACGTCTTGTCCAGCTTCACCACGGGCGGAGCCGAAATGAATACGACACGGCTGGTGGCGTCGCTCAGCGAACGCGGGTTCGAGCAAATCGTCGTCAGCCTCACGCCGGAGGTTCACGCCAACGTCGAATCCCTGCTGGCGGTTCCCTTGCTGTACCCCGATCGATCCCGACGTTTGCTGGGCAGTGTGGCGTATTTGACGGGCATCGCGCGCGAGTTCTCGCCCGATTTGATCCACGGAAGAGCGTATCGTTCGTGGCCTGAATGCTCGGCGGCAAAGCTGTTTGCTCGGCGAAGGCCAAAGTTGATCCAGAGCTTCCACGGCGCCACGAGTCTCGATATTGAACGGTGGCGCCGAAAGATCATGGCCTTTGGTATGCGCGACTTGACCGATGCGTTCATCACGGTCAGCCATGATTTGGCCCGGCGAGTCGTTGAGCAGTGGCGCCTTCCTTCGGACCGGGTTGAGGTGATAACGAACGGAGTCGATTTGAATCGCTTCAACCCGGCGGCAGACAATCGGGCGCTGCGCGCGGCCCTGGGGATTCCCTGTGATGCCTTCGTGATCGGTTCGGTCGGTTCACTCCGCGAGGTCAAGAACCCGAGATTCCTGATCCGCGCTTTCGCTGAGTTCAGTCGGCACGCGGGCAATGCGTGCTTGTTGATCGTCGGTGACGGGCCTTTGCGCTCGGAACTGGAGGCCTTGGGGCGCGAGCTAGGCGTTTCGCCGCGTATCCTGTTCTGCGGGCGGCAGAGCAATGTGCGCGATCACATCGCGGCTATGGACTTGTTCGTGCAACCCAGCTTCAAGGAGGGCTCGCCGACGGCCGTGCTCGAAGCGCTGGCTTGCGGCGTGCCCGTTATCGCGGCGCGATCCTCAGGCTGTGTGGAGCTTCAGGAACGCACAGGCTTGCCCTTACTCGTTGACGGCCAAGATGATACAGCTCTGGCGGAACAGTTAAGCGATCTCCACGCCGACGCTCCTCGGCGTGCGGCCCTGGGTCAACGAGGCCGGCAAGTCGTCGCCGAATCGTTCAGCTTCGAGCGCATGATCAATGCCTACGAGCGAACCTATCGGGCTTTGATCGGCGTCGAGAATCCCCTTGCCGTGGGAGCAGCGGAATGACCCGGCGCCAATCAAAGCCGAAAGTGTTGGTCATCGGCCCCGTCGGCGCGGTGGGCGGAATGGCGACGTCGATGCGCCTGCAACTCGGCGGTGAACTCGCTCAGCAATACAAGATGATTCCCCTGGACAACAGCAAACGCACGCCGCCGGATCGGCCGCTGTGGCAGGGCGTTCGTTCGCAATTGGGCCTGCTCTGGAAATTGAACCGACTGCTGGCTCGGCATCGGCCCGAACTTGTTCATGTTCACACGTGCAGCGGCCTGACATTTTATCGCACGATCGTGGATATGTTGATCGTACGGCTGCATGGCATGCCCGTCATTTTGCACATTCGGGGCGGCCGTTTCGAGGAGTTCTTAAACGGGCGTTCGGCGATCGGGAGACGCGTGGTGCGCTGGGCGCTGGTGTCCGCCGACTCCGTGATCGCCCTCAGCCCGGTCTGGGCCGAACGACTCCTGGCCTTCGACTCCCGCATTTCCGTGCAGGTGGTCGCCAACGGCGTGCCGCTGCCCGAAAGGCCGAGGCAGCACCGGCCCACGGCGCGGATCAGAATCGTCTTCGTGGGCACGACGCAACGAGCCAAAGGCGTCGATGACTTGATCGAAGCACTGTCGCGACTTCCGAAACAAACACGCCGGCGAATCGACGTCCGCATTATTGGCACGGATCCCGGCCGCCGCATTGAAGAACTCCAGGCGCTGGCCGAGCAACGCGGCCTGTCCGAGAGCGTGGTCTTTACAGGCGAGTTGAGTTCTGAGGAAGTCAAACGCGAACTTCGGCGTGCGGCGATCTTCACGCTGCCGAGTTACGCCGAAGGCCTGCCCAATGCCCTGCTGGAAGCGATGGCCTGTGGCCTGCCGGCGGTGGTGGGCAGCGTGGGGGCGGTGCCCGAGGTCATCGACCACGGTGTCAGCGGGTTCCTGGTGCGTCCCGGCGATATTGAACAATTGAGCACGCTCCTTGGGAAGCTGATTCGCAGTCCGGCGCTGCGGCAGAAGATGGGTCGGGCCGCCCGAAAGCGCGTTCGACAAGAATTTGGCTTGTCCAAAGTGGCACGCTTGCTCGATGCGCTCTATCAGCAGTTACTGAAACCAGCCGAGGCCTGATGATGATTCGTTCATGGTTGGCCAAGCATGTTTTCTATCCGACTCAGGATGCCCTGCGGGGACTGGGATCGCTGCGTCGCTGGCGTGAATTGGAACAATCCCAATGGTGGAGCCCGGACCAGCTCCGCGCGTTTCAAGACACGAAGCTGCGTCAATTGATTCGGCACGCGACTTCGCAAACGCCGTTTTATCGGGAACGCTTTGAACGGGCGTTCATCCGACCGGCCGATGTGAGAAGCATCGACGATCTCAGCGATTTGCCGTTGTTGCTCAAGGACGATATTCGAGATGGCCACGAGGATATGATCGCCGATTCGCATCGCGGTGAATTGATGTCGTCCTGCACGTCCGGGTCGACGGGTTCGCCGCTGATCTTCAGCGTGGGACGGAGGCGGTGCGGGGCTGACCTGGCGGCGCGGATCCGGGCGCATCGCTGGTTCGATGTCTGCACGGGCGACCCAGTGATTTACCTGTGGGGTTCGCGGATCGAGACCGACCGCCAGGATCGTCTGCGGGCGATCCGTGATTGGCTGATCAACGAAAGACTACTCCGCGCGTTTGAATTGTCCGACGAGCAGCTTCACGGCTACGCGGACAAGTTCCTGTGCATCAAACCTCACGCGCTGTACTCCTATTCGAGCACGTTATGGCGTTTCGCTCAATTCGTGCATGAACACAGGCCCGAGCTCAAGGGCGTGATTCGGCGGGTTGCTTTCGCCACCGGCGAACAACTGTTGCCGCAGTGGCGCGAGGAAATCATCCGCTATCTCGAATGTTCGGTGGCGGAGGAATACGGATGTCGCGAGGGCGGCTTGATCGCCCA
>JADFJZ010000160.1 GCA_022565195.1 Planctomycetota bacterium
ATGACCCTCACGGCGTCGAACGGCTGGCTGCCGGACTTCGATGCCATCCCGCCCGACCACGCCCAAGCTGCGAAACTCATGTACCTCAACTACCCGAATAATCCAACATCAGCCGTAGCGAACCTCGATTTCTTCGAGCGGGCGTTGGCATTCGCGCGGCGCCACAACATTCTCGTCGTGCAGGACGCCGCCTACAGCGAAATCACCTTCAAACGCCCATCGCCGAGCATCTTGCAGTTGCCCGGCGGCAAAGAGTCCGCCGTCGAACTGTACTCGCTCTCGAAGACGTTTAACATGACCGGCTGGCGGATCGGCTTTGCGGTCGGCCACGCCGACGTCTTGGCGGCGCTCGCCGACGTCAAGGAAAACCTCGATTCCGGCCAATTCACGGCCGTCCAGGAGGCCGCCGTCGAAGCGCTGGATAACGCCGACCACATTGAAGTGCGGGCCATGATCGATCTCTATCGCACGCGGCGCGATGTGTTGGTCGACGGCTTGAACAGGATCGGATTCGACGTCGCCAAGCCCGAAGCGACGTTCTACGTCTGGATGCCCGTGCCGAGCGGTTACGACTCAATGGCCTTCGCGACCAAGCTGCTCGACGAAGCCGACGTGGTGGCCATTCCGGGCGTGGGCTTCGGACCGGCAGGCGAGAACCATGTCCGTTTCGCACTCACGGTGTCGGCCGATCGCATCAAGCAAGCGCTCGATCGCATCGCCAAGATCAGCTTCTAGCAACGGAAGAGTACAAGTGAACGCGACCGCTTACATTGCATTGGGAGCCAACCTCGGCGATCGCAGCGCCACGCTGGCCGGCGCCATTCGCATGCTGACCACAGAGCACGCTGCCACGTTGCGCACGGCTTCAAGCCTGTACGAAACTTCAGCGGTCGGCGGCCCAGTTGGCCAGCCCGACTATCTCAATGCCGTTGTTTCGGTCGCCACCCGGCTGCCACCGCACGACTTGCTGGACGCTCTGCTGCAAATCGAATTACTCAACGGACGCCGCAGAGATATTCGCCACGGGCCCCGGACGTTGGATCTTGACCTTTTGCTCTATGACGATTGCGTGATCGCGGACCACCGCCTGCAAGTACCGCACCCCCGCGCCCACCTGCGAAGGTTCGTGCTCACGCCGCTTGCAGAAATCGCACCGAAACTCATCCATCCTTTACTCGCGTTGACCGTCACGCAACTCCTGACCCGGCTTGAGAGCGATGAGCACATACGACGGTTCGCCGGCCCCAAATGGATCGCCGAAGCAACACTCAGCACTCAGCACCTATTGATGTTTGAATAGTGAGCTAAACAAGGAGCCGCTGGCTTTAGCCTGCGCGAAGCCTTATACAGGACAGATTCGCCCATCTTTCCAATCACGCCGATATAGCAATCTATTCAAACATCAATAGCTGGCCGACGGCTTCACTCGTCGTAATTCTTCCACCGGGCCGTGGTCCGTGCCAGCCGCCTCACCAGCGTCTCGGTGATCAGCTTGTATACCTTGATGAACAGCCGCGGGTGATCGACCTCCAGATTGCGAAGCCCCGATCGACTGAACTGAATCAGCCAGGCATCGACCAGCGCGGCGATCGACGCCGTGTGCGGCTGATCGATAACGAACGAGTTCTCGCCCAGGAACTGACCTACCGTAATCGCCGCGATGTTGTCCGCCGGATCACCGGGGTCCAGCTTGTAAGCTTTCAGAGAGCCCGCCGTAACGAGATACAAGTCGTTCTCATCCGGCGAATGCTCGGCGACGTGATACAGTATCTCGCCGCGCACCAACTCGCGCGTACCGGCAACTTGGGCCAGCTCTCGGCAATCGGCGCTTGTGAACTGCTCAAACTGCTCAAAACTCCCAAAGAAACGCAGCAGCGCCTCGCTGACCGCATCGAGATAATCTTCTAGTTGGAACTTTCCCTGGCCGAGGAGGCGGACGCCGTGGAACCGCGCATCGCCTGCGAAGGGCGGCGGCGCATCCGCAACCACGGCGTCGGCCCACATGCTGAATGACGGGGCTTTGCAATGGAGCAAGACGCGACATTCGCAGCCGGTCTGCAGTGCAAACGGTCGGCCTGTGCAGATGGTGCTGTTCGCCACGCCCGCAATCCGCAGCGGCTTGGAACGCGCCATTCCCTCCGCCTCGTAACGCACGCAGAATACAGGCACGGCGGCTGGGGCGCAGCCCGGATCGCGGCGCTGCGACGGCTGCTCTACGAGTAGTTCTTCGCTCATGGAATCCTCCATTCCAATCCAAGAGTACATTTAACGGAGTGCAGAAGATCCCCAAAGCTGCTGCAAGCTCCCAAAACGCGATCTTACCGGATCTTACGGCAGCCATTGAGAAACGCCCGGCGGCTGCTAAAGTGGTGGCCGAACAGGCCTTCCCCAGGAGATCGCCGTGGCGGACGCGGTTGCCAAACAGAACCGACCCACAACAACCGAGCCAACGCTCACGCCCGCCATGCGCCAATGGGCAGACCACAAAGCCCAGGTCGGAGACGCCATCCTCCTCTTCCGCATGGGCGACTTCTACGAGACATTCTACGACGATGCCAAGACCGCCTCCCGCGTGCTGGGCCTCGCCCTCACTTCCCGCAGCAAGAGCGACAACCCCATCCCGCTCGCCGGCATTCCGTACCACGCCCTGGAAACCTATCTCGCCAGACTGGTGCAGGCCGGCTTCAAGGTCGCCATCAGTGAACAAGTCGAAGATCCCAAGCAGGCCAAGGGCGTGGTCAAGCGCGAGGTCGTCCGCGTGGTCACTCCCGGCACTTTGACCGAAGACAGCCTGCTCGAGGAGGGCTCGAACAACTACCTCGCAGCCGTCCGGGCCCAGGGCGGACAACTCGGCGCTGCCTGCCTAGACCTGGCCACCGGCGAGTTCTTCACCCTCATCGGTGAACCGGACGACGTGCTCAACGAACTCGTTCGATTGAAGCCGGCTGAGGTCCTGACCTCCGAAGAGCCGGCTGAATCCGAGAAGCGCGTCGCCGAACAATTGCACGAACTCATCAACACTGCCGTCGCCACTCGCCCGCCGCACGACTTCGACACTTATCACGCCCAGCGGCATTTGCACCGACAGTTCGAAGTCACCACGCTCGAGGGCTTCGGCTACGCCGACTTCGACGCTTCGTTGCAGGCTGCCGGCGCGGTCCTGGCATACCTGCACGAGACGCAGAAAGTCGACTCGACCCACATATCCGCCATCCGCCGGCGCGACCCCAGCGACTTCGTGCAGATCGATCCGCATTCCTGGCGCTCGCTGGAAGTCGAGCGCACGCTGCGCGCCGCATCCACCGACGGCACGTTGCTGGCTGCCGTAAACCGCACAGTCAGCGCCATGGGCCACCGCCGGCTCCGCGAGGCATTGCGCTTTCCGCTGCGCCGCGCCCCGCGCATTGTCGCCCGGCACGATGCCGTGGCTGAACTGCTGGACGACCCCACACGGCTCAAAGCCCTGCGACTGCTTCTGCGCGACATTTCCGACATCGAACGCATCACCGCCCGCCTCGGCCTGGGACGCTGCTCGCCGCGCGACTTGCAAGCCCTGGGTCGCTCGCTGGACACCGCCGCAAGCCTCCAGCAGGAACTGCGCTCCGCGGACGCCGAGTTGCTCGGCGAGCTGCGCGGCGCCCTCGGCGGGCTGGAAGAACTCTGCGCTCATTTGCTCAATGCGCTCAGCGCCGAAGCCCCGCTCACTGTGCGCGAAGGCGGCATCTTCGCGGAGGGCTTCGATGCAGAACTCGACCGCCTCCGCGCCATCGGCACCGGCGGGCGCGAGTGGCTGAGCCAGTATCAAGCCGCCGAAGCCAAACGCACCGGCATTGGCTCGCTGAAAGTCGGCTTCAACAAGGTCTTCGGCTACTACATCGAGATCACGCACATGCATCGCGATCTCATCCCGCCCGAGTACGTCCGCAAGCAGACCATCAAGAACGCCGAACGCTACATCACCGAAGAGCTCAAGCGGCACGAGACCGAAGTCCTCACCGCCCGCGACCAAGCCGACGACATCGAATATCGCCTGTTCGAGGAAATCAAAGCCCACGCCGCACGCTTCGCGCCGCAACTGCTGGCCACCGCCCACGCCGTCGGCACGCTCGACATGCTGGTCGGCTTCGCTTGCCTGGCGGCTGAGCGAGGCTACGTCCGCCCGCAGATCAGCGAAGACGCCGCCACCGAAATCATCGACGGCCGACACCCAGCCCTCGAACAGGCGCTCGCCGAACAGTTTGTGCCCAACGACACGCACCTCGGCGCCACCGACGACCGTCTTTTGATCATCACCGGCCCCAACATGTCCGGCAAGAGTACTTACATTCGACAGGTTGCCCTGCTAACTTTGCTGGCCCAGACCGGCTCGTTTGTGCCAGCGAAATCGATGCGTTGGGGCGTGGTCGATCGCATCTTCACCCGCGTCGGCGCCAGCGACGAGCTCACCAGAGGCCAATCGACCTTCATGGTCGAGATGATCGAGACCGCCAACATCCTCAACAACGCCACGCCCGACTCGCTGGTCATCCTCGACGAGCTAGGCCGCGGCACCAGCACGTATGACGGCCTGTCGCTGGCCTGGGCCGTCTGCGAGCACATCGCCAAGCGGATCAACTGCCGCACGCTCTTCGCCACCCACTACCACGAACTCACCGAACTCGCCGGCCTGCTCCCCGGCGTGAAGAACTACAACGTCGCCGTGCGCGAGTGGCCGGCGGAGCGCGGCGAATCCGAGAAGATCGTCTTCCTACACCGCATCGTGGAAGGCGGCACGGACAAGAGCTACGGCGTCCACGTCGCCCGCATCGCCGGCGTCCCAGCAGCCGTAATCGCCCGAAGCCGCCAAGTATTGCACCACCTAGAAAGCGGCCTATCTCGCAACACCCTCCGCCAAGCCCTAACCGGCCAATCCGCCACCGGCACCACCGGCCCCGCGCCGGCACCCGAAGCCCAATTAGAAATGTTCGCCACCCAAAACGACCACCTCCGCCAAGCCCTCCTCGACCTCGATCTCGACCAAACCACCCCACTCGACGCCCTCCAACACCTCCAACGACTCCAAGACGAAGCCCGGTAGGGCAGACGTAGGGTGGGTCTGGACCCACCTGTTGTTGATCCGCTTCGACTCCGGCGTCAGATCTGCGTCCCTTACGTTCGCTCACCCCCAAACGCTCCCTATTTCCACCATAACCTACTTGCGGCCT
>JADFJZ010000161.1 GCA_022565195.1 Planctomycetota bacterium
CGACGACGTATCACCTCACCACCGTCGATCTGCTCCAAACCAGCCATGATTCTCAAGAACGTCGTCTTGCCCGCTCCATTAGGGCCGAGGAATCCCACGCGCTCATCATCAGCGAAACTAATCGAAAGATCATCAAAAAGCGTGTGGGTCCCGAAGTGCTTTGAGATCGCCTGACATGTCACCAGTATTCCCATTCTTCTCCGCCAACCACCAAGCTGGCCCGCCCGCAAGCTGGCTTGCCTGCCAGTTCTGCGTCGCCTTCGCCAAGTCCTTTTTTATTACGTCTCTGCGCCCCTTGCGCTCTCTGCGGTAAAGTATTCCGGTTAGTAACTTGGTGCGCGCTGTGCGACGACGATGTAGTTGACGTCGTGCAAGCCGAGCAGCGGGTTGTAGAACTTCGTTTCGCGAACCCGTACGCTCGCGAACGCGCCGTTCAGGCCATCCGTCAGTGATTCCTCCGGCGGATCGGTTGACCACCGTATTGCCGTTCCGCCAGTGCCGGGAGCCGGGGTATCCCGTCGATACATCACGCTCATCTCCTCAACCCTTGGCGGGATCATGACAAGTGGCGCAGGAGATCTCGGTGTCACCCGAAGTCCGCTTGTCGAAGTACAACATCCGTCCCAGTGTGACCTTGGCGAGCGTAATGGGGTTGTCCCCCGGCACCGGAACGGGTGGCAGCGCCGCCAGCCGCACGCTCGCCATCGAGAGGCGCCAGTCGATCGCCGGGCGTGCCGGCGGGGCGGGGTGCGTCGGGTTCGTTGCGGTCGCGGATCGCCACGTCGAAGTGGCACGACATTTATGGACACGGACCAGAGGAGCCGAGCAGAACCGCTAGATCAGCGGCGCCAAAGAAGAACCCCGACCCCAAATCGGGGCCGGGGTTCGTTTCTCTAATTACGGATCGGCCACACGTGTTCTGATCAGCCCGGACAATCACCCCAGCTGCCCAAAATCTTGGCCAGGTCTTCCGCGCCGATGTTCCCGTTGCCCGGGAGGGGTTCCAGATTATCGATGCAGACGATCTCAGGGTCGGCATCCGGGGGGAGCGGTCCCCAGTTGCCCAGCACGTAGGCCAAGTCTTCCGCGCCGACCGAGCCGTTGGGCCCATTAACGGGACCGTCGGTCGGGCAGTCGCCGCAGCACTTACCGACCGAACCCGACACCCCGTCAAAGTTGGTCGGCGAGTTCACCTCCACATCCGTGCTGGTGCAGGCGGCGCCGGAATGGACCGCGCAGATCAGCGAGTGGCTGCCGTCAGTCGGCAGTTCTCCGGCACCGAAGGAGAAGGTTTCCCACGTCGTCCCAGCTGGGCTGGTACGCAGCCGCAAGGTATCGCCTGTCGTGTCGATGAATCCGTCCGGAATGATGTAATCGGGCGGCGGCGCTCCGGGCAGGGCGGCAAAACCGGCCGTGCCCATTAGGAAATGATGACCTCCAGTTCCGCTGCTGGGCAGGTTGTTTGGGAAGGTGTAGACGTTGGAGTTAGTAGTGACCACATGGCCGGCGAGCAGGTGCTGACTGTTAAATGAGGTGAACCACTCGATGAACTGCAGTGTGCCGTCGGCATTGGAGTAGATCTCAGTAATGTCCCAAGAGTGAAAAGCTGCCATCGCCGGCTGCGCGTTGATCGCAAGGCAGAGTAGACCGCAAGCGATGGCCACGGTCTGGATTCGGGTACGTGTGGGTTTCATGTCCGTTACTTGATGATGCTGTTCGGCGGCTTGATGTTGATGGCAGCAGCCGGATGGGTCTGGCTCAAGCGAACCAAGTAACGACGCACTTTCTGTTAGGCGCTTGCGGTGCTACGATGTGCGCATGCGCCGCATCACCACTATCGCTCTGGCTGCCATCCTCATCCCCTCCGTCTGCTTCGCATGGCGACGAGATGGCCATCGAATCACCGGCTACATCGCCGCGAACTACCTCACGCCGCAAGCAGCCGCCGCAGTCAAGGACCTGCTCGGCGACCTGGCCGTGGGGGCGATCTTCGATGATGACGGGGGCCCGGCCCACGGCGCGGTGTGGGTGCTGTTCCTTGACGGCGTGCCCAGTACCTGCCCGGCCGACGCGGACGGCAGCGTGACGATTTGCCACATTCCACCGGGCAATCCGGACAACGCCCACACGATCACAGTGAGTGTCAACGCTCTTCCTGCCCATCTTGCGCATGGCGACACCTGCGGCCCGTGTGCGGATGGGCTAGCCGAAAGCGCTGGTGGCCCAGCCACTGGCTCGTGTTGCGTCACTGACGGCTGTTTCGTTTTGACCGAAAAGAATTGTGCGGCTATAGGTGGCGAGTACGTCGGAGATGGGAGCCGATGTGTCGGCCCGTCTGACCTGGCGCAGTTGTTGGGTTGGTGGGGACCGTGCGAACCCGCCGATCCCTGCCACGAAGTCGATGCCGATGCCGACGGCAACATAGGCCCATTTGACCTGGCCGTTCTGCTCGGCGCTTGGGGGCCGTGTCCAGGGTTTTGACTTGGCCGTCCTGCTCGGCGCTTGGGGGCCACGTTCACAGTGAGGACTTCTACCTTGTTCGTTTGATGGTCTCAACGACGCCCGAGGTGCTGAATCCCTCTCGGAGCTTGGCCAGGACGACTTTTCCGCCGTTGGCTTCGACGAACTTGGCGCCGGCGATGGGCTTGTCTTTCCAGTCCTCGCCTTTGACCAGGACGTTCGGCTTGATGGCGTGGATCAAGTTTTCGGGAGTGTCTTCGTCGAACAAGATAACGTAGTCAACGGCTTCGAGTCCGCCGAGGACGGCAGCGCGATCCCCTTGGGCGTTGATGGGGCGGTCGTCGCCTTTGTTCAGGCGGCGGACGGAGTCGTCGGTGTTCAGGCCGACCACGAGCACATCGCCGTGCTCGGCGGCTTCTGCCAGATACTCGACGTGGCCTCTGTGCAGGATGTCGAAGCAGCCATTGGTAAAGGCTACTGTCTGGCCTCGGTCGCGCCGGAGCGTGAGTTCGCTGAGCAAGTCGTCCAGCGATCGCAGTTTGCCGACGCGGCGGTGATGCTCGATACGCAACTCGGCGAGCACTTCATCGCGGGTGATCGGCACGCAGCCGAACTTCTCGACCTCAAGCCCGCCGGCGATATTGGCCATCTGCACGGCCTGTTTGAAGTCGGCCCCCGCCGCGACCGCAGCAGCCAGCATGGCGAGCACGGCGTCCCCGGCGCCGGTGTTGTCATACACGGCGCGGGGTTTGGTCGGAATGTGTTCGATGGTGCCATCGGCATGGGCCAGGATTGCCCCATCGCGATCGACGGTAACGACGACGGAGTCCAGCTCCAGCTCCGCAGCGAGCCGCGCCGCCGCCGCGCCGACATCCTCAAGCGTGTCAAACTTGCTTCCGGCTGCAACCGCCAGTTCGTTGCGGTTCGGCGTCAGGCAAGTGGCGGAGCGATAGCGGCTGAAGTCGGCGATGGCCGCTGGATCGACGAGGGTCTGTTTGCCCGCGCGGCGTGCCGCGGCCACGATCTGGGCGACGAGATCGCCTTTGAACAAGCCCTTGTTGTAGTCTTCGATGCAAACCACATCGACCTTGTCGATGACCTGGCCGACGACCTTCATCAGGAAATCGGCATGGTTCTCGCTGATCGGCTCGGGGTTTTCGCGATCGAAACGCAGAAGCTGTTGGCGGTGGCGATGCTGGGCCAGGCCGATAAACCGTGTTTTCGTGGTCGTCGGGCGATCTTTGGTCTTCATCACGCCGGTGCAATTCACGCCGATCGAGTGCAGCAACTCCGACAGGCGCAGGCCCGCGGCATCGTCGCCCACCAGTCCGCAGCAATAGACCTCGGCCCCCAGAGCGCGAAGGTTGGCGGCCACGCTGCCCGCCCCGCCGACACGCTCCTGCTCATCGACCGCCCGCAGAATCGGCACGGGCGCTTCGGGGCTCATGCGCTCGGCATCGCCGTACAAATAGCAATCAAGCATCAAATCGCCCACCAGCAGCACACTGTGGCCGGCGAGGCGCTCTGCGAGTTGAATCAGATCGGAATCCATGGGTCAGTATTCAGTAGCCGGTACTCAGTAGTCGGTAGCGAGTAGCGGGTAGCCAGTAAAGTCCAGGTGACGACCTCTCGTACGCGAAGGCCCCAAAACGTAGTGGGATGCTAGTCCTGTGGGCTGGGAGTGTCAATTCATGGAATTGCTGGGAACTGGTGGGCTTGCGGGCCGTACTACCCTGTAGTACGGTTTGCCGCAATAAGGCCGGAAGGAGAATTGGTTTGTCCGCACAGCATGATGACCACCAACACACGCACGAGCACGATTCCGCTGACGAGCATTGCTGGTATCGAGGCGGGCCTTTTGCGGCGGAGTTGACCAGCCACCTGCCGTTCTCGATCCTCAGCGTGGCTGTCGGCTTGATGCTCGCAGGTTTGATTTGCTTCCTGGTGACCGACCAAACGCTCCTCGAAGCCGTGGACTCGCTTGAAGCCAAGCACGCAGGGCATGGACACGAATCTGAACCATCCGCAAATGGCGAGCATGAAGAACATGGCGGACAAGGAGAACACGAATCGCTCCAGGGCTTTCTCGTTTTGTTCCACTTGTTTCACCCGGCGCACATGCTGTTTTCGGCGGCGGCGACGGCGGCCATGTTCATGCGGCATGAGAAGAATTGGGGCAAGGCTGCATTCGTGGGATTCACGGGCGCGGTGATCGTGTGCGGCATCAGTGACATCGTTATGCCGCAGTGCAGCATCCTGCTGATGGGCAAGAGTCTCCCCTGGCACATCTGCGTCCTCGAGCATCCGATGCTCGTACTTCCGTTTGCCGGAATCGGCGTGATTGTCGGTGTGCTGGCGGCGGCCGGCGGGACGTCGCAGAGCACGATTTTCTCGCACTCCATGCACGTGTTCGTCTCCACCATGGCCAGCATTTTCTATCTGATCGGCCCGTTCGGCCGATTTGAGTGGATCCACGAGTTGGGCTGGGTATTCCTGTTCATTTGCGTGGCGGTCATGATCCCCTGCTGCCTGAGCGATATTGTTTACCCGCTGCTGTTCACCCGCAAGGCCCGCGAGGAATACTCGCGCCACGGACACCAGCACCCGCATTGAGCCGTTATAATGCGGCTGCCCCTTTCAACTTGCCCCGCTTTGGGGGTCGATCTACAATTCTGATACGGGGACTGCGAATGCACCGGGTGAGGGTACGGCAGCGAC
>JADFJZ010000162.1 GCA_022565195.1 Planctomycetota bacterium
ACGGTCACGGTTGGAGGCATCGGACGAATCGTGGGAGTGAAGAGCACGTTTTGGGGTGCGTCCTCATCGATCGTGAACGTGCCATCGCCGTCAATCACCTCCCACTCGAACGAGAGTAGGCCGATCGCTCCCGTCACTTGAGCCTGGAGGGGTTCGGGGTGATCCAGGGTCGCGTTGCCGTCGCTGAAGATGTCAACTGCCAACTGCCCGCTCTGAATGACCTCGACGGAGATTTGATCCGTAGTCGACTGGCATGTTTCCGAATCGGTAACGGTGACTTCGACGACCACCGTTTCAGGCCCAATGGCATGCAGGATCGCATTCGCGGTCGTCTCATCGAAGAGGAACGCCGAATTGACGCCGTCAATGATTTCCCAGGCATACTCCAACGCGCCGGGGCTGGATTCATTCGTGGTGTCTACGCCCAGCGTGATGTTCGCGCCCAGAGCGACGCACGCGTCGAGGAAAGTACCCTCGGTGCAGGGCGGCGGAACGATATCGGCAATCAAGTCTGTGGTCGTGTTAATGATCGTGACCGGCAGATTGAAGCCGGTCGTCACGCCCAACGCATCGGTGACCGTGACCTTGAGAATGAAGATGCCGCACTGCGAAAATATGGCCGAGGTCGCGGCGGCGGTTTCATCGCCGAAGGTCACTTCGCCTTCGCCCGTGTCCAGGCTCCACATGAATGCAAACGGCTCGAGCCCGCCACGGGCCTCCGCCGACAGATTGACCGTGAACGGATCGGACGGGAAGACCTCAGCCTGTGCTTCAACCACCAGCGCGCCCGGATCCTCGGAGACGACAATCACGACCTCGAAGAAACTCGATTCGCCGTCGCCGCCGAACACCGTCAAGCGAATGGTATAGGTGCCCTCAAAAACCAGATTCAAATTGGCGATGCTGATGGTTCCCAGATCGACCGAGCCGATATCGGGTTGACTGGGGCTGCCTTGCAGGGCCTCCCAGTCGAATAAATAGGGTGGTTCGCCGCCGAGCACCTCGCCGCGCAGCGAGAGGACCGCGTTAGGGGTGATCGAGTGGGAGCTGGCCGTGATCACGACGGCCAAAGGCACGGTCAGGGCCGGCCCCTGGCCGATGCTGGGCGACAACCGGTCGGTTACCGCAAACAGTTCGGCCGAACAGAACGAATCCAAAGCCTCAATGGACTGCGCGATGCTGCTGGTACACAGACGCGCGTCGGGATCGCTCTCACACGTCGATAGGATGCGGTCGGTAATCGAGCCGATACCATCGAGCACATCGCACAGTTCAGTGATGCCGAAGAGCGCTTGAGCAGGCGACCGCGCGGACGAATTGTCGAGTGTAGTCGTGGTGCGGGTGGTCTCACCATTGGTGGCCACGAAGACGGCGGTGACTTCCGTGCCGGCATCATCGTAGCTAAGCAGCATGGCCGATCGATCCTCGGCCAGCAACTGCGACGGACGCTGCGATTCATCCAACGTGGTGCGGACGGCCACCGTCGAAGTCAAGATCACGTCGATGCGTGTCATCTGGAAGGCCGCGCCGCTGGCATCCTTGTCGCCGAAGAAGCCATACTGCGTGCCGTCGCCCTCCAAAGCCTGAGCAATGACGTTGCTGCCGGTGGAAAAATCGAACTCGACAAGAATCTGGCCCAGGCCGGGAGCCGAAGGCGGGATGGTACCGTCCCCATTCGTATTGGCGTTGCCATTGGCATTGCCGTTGTCATTGACATTGGCATTGTCGTTTTGGTTGCCGTTGTCATTCCCGTTGTCGTCAGGTTGAGTACAACTGGTGACCAGCAGAAAAAGCGACATCATCAACAGCGCCCGCCCGGCGCCGCCGTGGAATATCCGTCTGCAGTTCGATCGCGATCGAATCACGTTGACCTCCCGCACCTTAACGTCTCGACTTTCGGGTAAACGACTTCCACGCTCCGCATGAGCCGCGACTCCGACGGAGTCCCGCTTTGCACTCCGGCAGGCGAAGCGCCCCTGAAGCCGCGAAGGCCCTCACTCCCCAAATCAGCACAAACGAGTGGATAATCTGCCGCTGACAGCCTGTTGAATGAGGGCGGAGCGCGGCATGTCGGAATCCGCGAACAACTCTTATCATCCCAAAAAAGCACTGTCCAGTCAACCGCCCGCCGAAGTGGAGTTCTTGGGGCCCAAAGGCCTACGACGCGACGCGGGCGGCAGGAGCTTCCTCCTCGGTGGCTTGACCGACATACTTCAATCGAAATTCGCCATCCAGAATGTCGCTGATCGCGAACCGGGATCGACAAACCCGGCACACCACGACATCGTCGAGATGATGGGCATTGTGCAGTTCCAGCACCGGTCCGCACGTCGGGCAGCGGCCGATCTTGACGCCGTAGTCCGCATGTCCGGCGATATGATCCAGCAACCCTTCTCGAATCAGACCGAGAAACGCATCCGCGATCCGGGGATCAAACTGCCTACCTCGATTCCTCCAAATCTCATAGACCGCATTGTCGATGGACATCGAGGGGCGATAGCAACGCGTCGTCGTCATGGCATCAAAGGCATCGACCACGGCGAACAGGCGCGCCTCATGTGGAATCTGCTCGCCCATCAAGCCAAAGGGGTAGCCCTTGCCATCGTAGGCTTCGTGATGTTTCAAGACGACTTCCAGAACGGCCTCGCAATCTTCATGATCTTTCAAGATGTCAAAGCCGTCCTGCGGGTGCTTTTTGACAATCTCGAATTCTTCTTTGGTGAGGCGCCCGGGTTTGGTGAGGATTTCGTCCGGGATCATGACCTTGCCAACGTCATGCAGCGTGCCGGCCAGCAGCATGACTTCGACTTTCTCAGGGGGGTAGTCCAACGCCGCTGCCAGAATCTGCCCATAGTTGGCCACCCGCCAAGTATGACCCGCGGTATACGGATCCTTGGCTTCAATCATGCGGGCCATCTCCAGCAGCGTAGGTGCGGAGGCGGTTTTGAGTGTCTCGGCTTCGATCATCATCGGCTTCTCAGCTAAGTTGGGTTCTATGAGCAAGACGTCCTACCTCGAGCATCTCAATTCGACATTGGAGACGCCGGACGCGCTACTGATGAAAGTACGATATAACCCCGATGAACGATGTCTGATAAGACGGAGTGAGTGTGTGAAACGAGAGATTCGAGCCAAGTCCGAGAATCGAGTTACTAACTGGTGCTACGGGCCGGAGCGAGCGTGCATCAAATGGCCGTCGCGGCACCAGGTCTATGTCTTATGGCCCAGACCAAAGAACCGCCGGGCCCGGCCCACGGCACCCGACAGCCGGAAACGGGGCGCTCGGCCGAGTCTGCCCGTGAAGGGATCCTCCCCAGCCATGGGAAGCGGCGACCGGCTATCGTCGCGAGAGACCTCGACCACGAAGCAGCGGAGTTCATCGGCCAGTTCCTGAGCGCCGGCGTAGCGGTCCGCAGGCCGCGGTTGCAGACAGCGTTTCAGAATTTGCACGCAGGGCTCCGGAACGCCGCGCAGCTCGCGACCGGGTCTGAATTCGGGCGGGTTGGCGCACAAGGCGACGAGTTCTTCAGTGGTGCCGGCCGTAAGATACTTCTCGCCGGTCAGGGCGTGGTAAAGGCACAAACCGAGGCAGTAGATGTCGCTGAGCGCGGATGCCCCTTCGCCCCGGGCCATTTCCGGCGCGATGTAGCCGGGCGTACCGATGGGTCGGCCTTGATACAGTTTCATGATGTCGACTTCGCCGATCTCCGCGAGCCCAAAGTCCGCCACCTTGAGAACGCCGCGCCGATCCATCATCAGGTTGTCCGGCTTGATGTCGCGGTGAATCACGCCGTGGGCGTGCGCGTAGGCCAGCGCGTGGGCCGCCTGACTGAGCAGAAAACAAGCACGCGCGGGAGACAATCTTCCCAAAGCCAGAGTCAGATCTTTCAGCGTCCCGCCCTCGACGACTTCCATGGCGAAGAAGTAATACTGGCCGTCGAGACCCACTTCATGAATGGTCACGATATTCGGATGCTGCAAGCGCGCGGCGGCGCGGGCCTCCTGGATGAACAGTTTCACGCGCAGCGTCGTTTTTTTGCCCTTGGGCTTGGGCAGAATCTTGAGGGCCACGTCCCGCCCGAGTTGCTCGTCGTGCCCGCGATAGACGTGGCCCACCGCGCCGGTTCCCAAAATGGCATCGACGCGATAACGCCCGATCTTCTTGCCCAGCCAGTAGTCGTATGGCAGGGCGGTGTCCGGTTTCAGCGTCGCGGTCCTGTCGTCGCCGCTGGTCAGCTCGATCAACTCCGCCTCTACCTCGCAGACAGCATCGTCCGCCGCCTGTAGTGTCTCCGGGCCGATCGCGCGCCACTCCGCCTCACAGCGGGCGCAGCTCACGCGCTTGCCCAGCAGTTCCTGACGAAGCTGGTACACCGTCCGGCAGGCCGGGCAGGCAACCCGAATGCCGGTCTTTAGGTTGGTCACGGACAAATCAGACAACCACCGCTCCCCTTTCACCGCGCACCGCCCGGTGCGGGCGTTCTCCACTCATATCATATCGTGGTGGCCCCGATTCAGGGCAGCAAACCGCCCACGCGCCAAGCGTTCTGCCGGCGTGCGCGCGATGTTTGGAATGCCGAACCGCTCCACCACAACCACTGAACCCCCCGTGCCAGCCGAAAGAACCAGCCTTCGAGGGCAACTCGGTAAAAACCCACTTGCGCGACGCCCAGGCCCATCGGCCCAGCCCCAGCGGGTTTTCTCCTCTCTGAATCTTAGCCAGTTAGCCGCCGTAAAGTCCACCGGACAACTGGGGAATCGTCGGGCAGGCAACCCTGTGCGGATTCCGGCCCGAACCACGAAGGATGCCTCACAGTTCCCGTTATTGGACGGCACGACCCACAGCCACACCACGGCGAACACACTTTGCCGGCCCGTGCTATCTCCGAGGACGTTCCCGGCACTGCATGCGCCCGGGAGGACTCGAACCTCCAACCTACTGGTTCGAAGCCAGTTACTCTATCCAATTGAGCTACGGGCGCTTCGATCGGCACATCCTACCTTCAGCCCCCCAGTGGGGCAACTCGCCGGACGACATACCCGCCGCACAGCGCCATCACTTGACGGCGGGCCAATGGCTGTTGAATCCTGCGCCCACCACCGATAACATGCACCAGCCGCAAGCTTCAGCTTGCCCGGTTCTACACA
>JADFJZ010000163.1 GCA_022565195.1 Planctomycetota bacterium
GATCGAGATCGCGGAGCAGGCCAAGTCGCCCGATATGCGCCGGCAGCATGAAGAGTACGCTACCGAACTGATCGACCTTGCCAAAGACTGCGAAGCTCAGCGCAAGAACCGATCGCCGCGTCGCCAGCGGGCCACCGATTCGGATGACAAGGGGGCGGATCCCTCCGAGTGGATCGTCAAAGAGAAACCGAAGATCGGATTCGACGACATCGCCGGGCTGGAGGACGTCAAAGACGAGATCCGCCTGAAGATGATCTATCCGCTGAGTCACCCGGAACTGGCGCAGAAGTACGGCATCAGTGCCGGCGGGGGGGTGCTGCTCTACGGCCCGCCCGGTACGGGCAAGACCATGATGGCCAAAGCCATCGCCCACGAACTGGACGCGACGTTCTTCGTCATCAGTCCCGCCCAGATTTTGAGCAAGTGGGTCGGCGAGGCGGAGCAGAACCTCAAGAAGCTGTTCGACAGTGCTCGGGCGGAGAAAATGTCGGTCATCTTCATGGACGAGATCGAAGCCCTGGTGCCGCGGCGGAAGTCCGGCGGGTCGTCGGTCATGCAGCGCGTCGTGCCGCAGATCCTGCAGGAACTCGAAGGGTTCCAAGAGAACACCACGCCGTTGCTGTTCGTCGGGGCGACCAACAAGCCGTGGATGCTCGACGATGCCATGATGAGGCCGGGGCGGCTTGATGCCCGCATCTACATTCCGCTGCCCGACGCGCCGGCGCGGTTCAAGTTGCTCGAGATCAATATGTGCAAAAGGCCGCTGGCGGAGGACGTGAATTTCGGCGAACTCTGCGACCGGCTGGAGGGCTACAGCGGCGCCGACATCGCCGGCATTGCCGAACAGGCGGCCCGCTTCGCGTTCATGGAGTCCATCGCGGGCAAAGACAGTCGCGCAATTACGATGAAAGACATTCTGCAAGTGATCGAAGCTACCTTGCCGTCGGTGAAGCCCGTGGACCTCGCGCGGTATGAGCGTTTTACCGAGACGGGCAGATGATACGGGGTACACATGTCGGGGCCGAAGTTCAATCTGTCGGATGTGACGCGCGACGCCGAGGTGGTGGCTGCCGTCGTGTCCGCTCAAGAAGCCTTCGGCTTGCTCAATCGTTCGCTTGATCTGCCGCCGTACTGGGCGGCGCTGGTGACAACCGAACACGGGGAGACTCGGGTCGCCCCTCCCGGAAGTGAGGTCGATGGGCGCGACGTTGAGGAAGTGATGCTGGTCCGCACCAGCCCGCTCCGTTTGGCATACGCATTCAATCAACTCGATAGTGAAGACGGTTTTTCCTGCGATGCAGTAACGACTCTCGATGTGCAGGTGGTCGTCGATGGCTCGGAACTGGCGGCTTTTCGGAAGCACCTGGCTGGCAGCAAAAGTCGTGTCGTCGTCGATGACGTGCAGGCTGCGCTGCAATCGCCCACACGTGAGGCGGTGGCTCGGTTTGTGAAGTCGCGGTCGGCGGCGGATGTGGTCGATACGACCGACGTGTCTGAATTGCAGAATGAGCTTGCGGATGCGCTCCAGGCGCCGTTGTTCAAGCTCGGTCTCTGCTTCGAGGGGCTGCACGGGGCGTCGGTGGATTCGCAATCGTATCGGCAGGTTTCTCATGAGCGGAGCAGGCTCGAACGCGAGAGACGGCAGCAGGACGTGCGGTCTCAACTGCGGCGCGCGATCGAGCAGGCCCAGGACGAACGGCTGGCTCATGTGCGGGAGTTGCTGGAGCGCGCCCAAGGACTGGCGGACGAGTCGCCGCAGGCCGATCTTGGGGATGTCCTGAAGGCGTTTGACGCTGCGCAGCGCGGCGAGCTGTACGAAGCGCTGTGGGCGGACGATGTATCGCAGGGCGACACGCGGTGGCTGGTAGTGGTGTGCGGCTCTGAACTGCTCTATTTCGATCCGTCTGCGCCGGAGCAACCCGTTCGGCGGACAGCGCTTGAAACGGCGGTGGGTCCGCTGCGGTCGATCGCCTATCATTGGAGCGCCGACGATACACCGGTTCTGGGCGTCGGGGCAGCCGGCGGCGTGCTGCTCGTACACGCCGAATCGGGCGACCTCCTGGGCACCTATCCTGCGGGCACCACGTCGGGTCGGAGCGTGCGCGGCGGTTTCAACTCCGTGGCGCTGGCGGGCGAGTTCGTGCTCGGCGCTCATTCCGAGTTGGGCATATGGCGCTGGCTTATCGACCAGCCCGACAGTGGATCGCAACTGCTGCCCGAGGTGACGGCCGGCGCCCAGACGGTTCGGCATGTCCAGTTTGCGGGCGGGCGCGTCTTCGTCGCAATCGATTCACGGGTCTACTCGATTCGTGCGGCGTGCGATCGAGACCCGGTCATTTATGAGGGCTCGGGCGAAACAGTTACGGCGCTGCTGTGCGACGAGACGTGTCTGTATGTCGGGATGGCCGACGGAAGTATTTTGAGTTGGCCGATGGATGAACCGGCCTCTGCCGAAACGCTGCAAACCGGGATGGGGCGTGCCGTCGAGAGTATCGGGCGTTTGCGGACCGGCGGTGTGGAGCGCCTGCTGTTTACGGATACATCGACGGCTGTGCATGCACAGGTGGTCGGCGACGCATTCCGCTGCCGCTACGAAGCCGGCGGGCAGACCATCCGCCGTGCGGAATTCGCGCCCGACTGGATCGTCGGCACCAATGAGACGCGCGACCGGCTGTTCTGCTGGCCGACGGGCAAGCCCGCCTCGCCGCCCACGGTGCTGCCCGTTGCTCAACTGAGCGGGCGCTCCATTCAGGATGTCTGCCTCGTGCCGCGTCCGATCGCTTGAGTTGACGAAACGCGCTTCTTTCACCATAATCATGTAATGGGTTGACGCACTTCGCGTCCGCCGCTGTGCCACCAGGAGCCGATGATGATCCGAGCAAGAGAGATGCGAAAAGGCAAGGTCTGCCTCCACGAGGGCGAACTCTACGTCTGCCAGGACAACCAGCATGTCGCCAAGGGCAACAAACGCAGTTACATGCAGGCCAAGCTGAAGAACCTCAAGTCGGGCCAGACCATTGATGTGCGGTTTCGCGTCGATGATCAGTTGGAAACGCCCTTCGTGGAAACCAAGGAGTATGAGTATCTTTATAAGGACGGCAGCGGATATGTCCTGATGGACACCACCACGTATGATCAAATCACCATCGACGGCGAGCTGCTGGGTGACGGCATTGATTATTTGAAAGAGAACATGGTCATATCGGCGCAGATCACCGACGGCAACATTATCGGCATTGAGATGCCGCATGTCGTGGAACTGGCGGTCAAAGATGCGCCACCCGTCGTCAAAGGGGCTACGGCGACCAACCAGTCCAAAGAGGCCATTCTCGAAACGGGAATCAAGGTTCGCGTTCCACCGTTCATCGAGGTGGGCGAGGTTCTCCGTATCGACACCCGCACCGGTGAGTATCTCGAACGGGCCAAGTCCAAGTAGCGATTGGCCTGCCCCTCCAAGCTCCCACCGTATCCCATGAGTTCCTGCGTGCCGGGCGTTGAGTGCTCTGTTCGTGAGTCAAACGCTCGAGCGCCATCGTTCTCCCTGGCCGTTTCTCATCGCTTCATCGCAACCCGGACGTAGCGTCCGTCACAACCGGACCTTCAAATCCTGTCCGCGCCAACCTGTTCGGCGACCGCGGATGTTTATCGGGCGCCCCGTTTGCTCGTGTGATTTTTATATCCTACTTTCCAAGCACGTGAAATCGGTCTTCCACAATACGGGTCATCGCCGCGACAAAGGGTCTTTCTCATGGGTCTGACAGTCACAAACACAAACACATTCCAGTTGCTTTCGATTCTGAATCGAACAGCGAAAGCACAGAGCAACGTCATCACACAACTCTCCACAGGGTTGCGAATCAATCGAGGTGCTGACGATCCCGCCGGTCTCATCGCGCTCATGTCGCTCCGGGCCGAAATCGGCGCTGTCGATGCTGCGCTGGCCAACAACCAGCGTACCGACGCAGTGCTGGGCGTGGCCGACAATGCCCTGGGCGAAATCCACAACTTGCTGAATGAAATCAATAGTCTCGTTATCGCCTCCGCAAGTGACGGCAACCTGTCGAATGCGGAGATCGCCGCCAACCAGGCTCAGATCGACTTGGCGATCCAGTCCATCGACCGGATTGTTCGCACGACCACGTTCAACGGCAAGCGACTCATCGATGGTACCGGCGCGGTCGACACCGCCGTCGCCAGTTCAAACGACATTGGCAATCTGCGGATCTTCAACCGCGGAAACATCACTTCCGACTTGACCTTCGCCGTCACCGTGTCTACGGCAGCGGCCACGGCGCAGTTTGCTCTGGGTAACTTCAGTGGTTCGTCCCGGCTGAGCGCGGCGACCGAGATCGCCATCACCGGCACGCTGGGAACCACGACAGTCGAACTGGGCGTCAGTGCCACAGCCGCCTCGGCGGTCGCCGCGATCAACCTCGCCAAGGACGTCACAGGCGTCAGTGCGGCCACTTCCGGCAGTACGGTGGTCCTGCAGTCCACCACCACGGGCAGCGATGCGTTCATCAGTGTTGACATCTTGAGCGGCGGCGGCCTCGGGAACACCAACAGTCTCCAGGAAGCCAGCATCACGTCGGGAACGGACGCGAGTGGTACGATCAACGGCCAGAGCTTCGCGGCCGACGGCCAGGACGTCAGCTTTAACGTGGGTGGAGTCAGCGGCAGCTTCTCGCTCGGATCCAACTTCACGACGGGAACATCCAACTTCACGGTGCAAACGAGCGGCGGATTTACGTTCCAGCTCGGATCGCAATCCAGCACACGAACCACAATCGGAATCGACGCCCTGTTCAGCCACAAGCTGGGCGGCGGGAGCGCCGGCGCGTTTCTCAGTGAACTGCGGAGCGGCGGAGGCGCGGACTTATCCAGCGCAGCCAATCGGGCCACGGCACTCGCCACGGTCCAGAAATCGATCAGGGATGTGGCCATTGCCCAGGGGCGCATCGGCGGGTTCCAGAAGTTCCAGGTCCAGCCGGCGATCAGCAGTCTCAATGCCGCCAAGATCGGTCTGACCGATGCCGCGAGCATCATCGGCGATACTGACTTTGCACTGGCGACAGCCGAACTCAACAAGCAGTCCGTCTTGTTGAACGCGGGCATATCATTGCTCGGGCTCGCTAAC